>NZ_CACZDK010000003.1 GCF_902779965.1 Fibrobacter succinogenes
CTCTTCTATTCGTAATGGCTTAAGCTCTAATCTCACCCGCATAGCGGGTGGTTGTTAAAGCCGATGCTACGCATCGGCTTCTTACCTAAAGGACTTAAATGAAGAAGCCCCGGCAAACGCCGAGGCTCTCTAGTCTTAAATCTGTAGCCGCGTGGTTCGGCAGGCTCACCAACCTAAGCGGCGTTCTATAGTCTAATTACACACCCTTCTTGAACTTTTTGCTCCACCAGAGAACGATCGGAGAGCAGACGCACACAGAAGAGTAAGTACCGATAAGGATACCGAAGCACTGAACGAGACCGAAGTCGCGAATGGAGGAACCACCCTTAACAGCGAGCACCACGCAAACGAAGAGAGTCGTGAGAGAGGTAATCACCGTACGGCTGAAGCACTGGTTCAAAGAGCTATTGACGGTCTGTTCATACTTAGCAGAACCGAAGAGAGCGGTATTTTCACGGATACGGTCGAAGTTCACGATAGTGTCGTTGACAGAGTAACCAATCATCGTGAGGAGCGAAGCGATCAAGGCACCGTCGAAAGAAAGGCTAAATGCCGAGATAAAGCCAAGCGTAATGATTGTATCGTGGATAAGGCCGAGCACTGCAGCAACACCGAAGCCAAGGCCGAGCTTACCGAATCGGAACCACACGTAGAGAGCGATGCCGAGCCATGCGAGAATCACAGACAAGATTGCGTTGAAGCGGAGTTCCTTACCGATAGTCGGACCCACAGTGTCCTTAGCCACGATTTCGCACTTCTGGTTAGCGGCTTCGAAAGCCTTAGCCATAGCAAGTTCAAAGGAAGCGTCATCGCCGCGAACGCTGATCTGGTAAGAGTTAGCAGAAGTACCACCGAGAGAACGAACGCGAGCACCCTGGATGCCAGCCTTGCTCAAAGCCTTGTTCAAGTCGGTTTCGTGCTTGGCGTCATCCTGATACTGGATTGTATAGACCTGACCACCCGTGAAGTCGATGCTAAAGTCAAAACCCTTCACAGCAACACATGCGATACTTGCAATAATGAGAATCCAAGAGAAAACCTTGAACTTGCCGCGGTTCTTCATGAGCGGGAGGTTGGCGTTGTTCAAAGCCTTGAAGCCAGAACCGATAGAGAGCGTTGTTCTGTCGCGCTTAGCAAGTCTCCAGTCGAGAATTGCACGGGAAATCGTGATAGCGCAGAAGAGAGAAGTGAGGATACCGATCGTAAGCGTAAGACCGAAACCCTTAACAGAACCCGTACCGATTTTGTACAAAATAAGACCCGTCAAAACAGTCGTCAAGTTGGAGTCCAAGATGGCGCTGAATGCACGTTCGTAACCCTTGGCCACAGCAGCACGAGCAGTGAGACCGTTCTTGAGTTCTTCACGGATACGTTCGAAAATAATCACATTCGCGTCGAGAGACATACCGACAACGAGGATGAAACCAGCAATACCCGGAAGAGTAAGCGTTGCGTTGAACACAGACATCACAGCGGCAGTCACGAGAGCGTTAACAACCACGCCGATACTTGCGATGAAACCACCGAGGCGGTAGTAAGCAACCATGAACACCAAGCAGAGCAAGAGGCCGATAGCGCCGGAACCGAAGCCCTGGACAATGTTTTCTTCACCGAGGGTAGCACCAACGCTGCGGCTTTCGATAATCTGCATCGGAGCCTTGAGAGCACCAGCCTTCAACACGACAGCGAGGCGGTTAGCTTCGGCCATGTCTTCGAGACCCGTAATCTGAGCTTCACCATTCGGGATACGGTCACGGATGACCGGAGCAGAAATAACCTGATTGTCGAGCACGATAGCCATCTGCTTGCCAACGTTAGCGGCAGTCACAGCAGAGAACTTCTTAGGACCAATGCCACCGAACTTGAGGTTCACGGCAACTTCACCAGCGCTCATACCATCGCTAACGCGGTACGGACGAGCATCCGTGATATCGTCACCGCCCATTTCTGCACGGCGCTTGAGGAGGTAAAGACGCTTGGCCTTGATGTTGGAATCGCGGCGGAGCTTTTCGAGACCGCTACCGAAAGCGAAAGCGACATCGCGCGGGATGAGCTTCTGGACACCTTCCGTAGCAAGGAGCTTCTTGACCTTTTCGATATTTTCTTCAGCAATGAAACCACCGTTGCCGAAAGAAATGAAGAAAGAAGAAAGGGACTGTCCGACCACGTCTGCCGGAGCGGCTTCTGCAGCAGCGGTGTCCTTCTTTTCTTCAGCCTTAGCAACGCCACCAGCAAGAAGTTCTTCGTCAGACAAAGCCTTTTCCTTAGCTTCCGGAGCCTTCTTGGCAGAATCAACCTTTGCGGAATCGCTCACCGTAGAATCAGCAATGATATCGGTCGTCTGACGAGTGAGGTAACCATCGATGAGGCCAACAACCTGCGTAAACTTTTCAGATTCAGCGAGAATCTTGAATTCAAGCTTTGCCGTAGAACCCACGAGCGATTTAGCCGTAGAGTCATCCACACCAGCCAGTTCAACGACAATACGGTCGTCGCCGGTCGGAGAAATCTGCGGTTCAGAAAGACCGTACTGGTCAACACGGTTACGGATGATTTCGAGAGACTGAGCCTGAATATCCTTGATATCTTCGCCTTCCTTGAGGCCAGACTGATCAATCTGGAGAGTGATACTCGTACCACCAGCAAGATCCAAACCGAAGTTGATGGACTTTGCACCCATCTTCGGATTTTCCTTGAGGAAAGTCTTTTGTTCTTCACCCTTCTTGGTGTGAACCTGAATAGAAGGCCATACAGAAATGGCTGAAATAATAATGACTGCGAGAATGACAATTTCTCGAAGGCCGAATTTATGTTTATTCATTTGTAATCCCTTAAAAGGCATTAAACATACTAGTTGCGGGGTCAAATTTAGAAAAAAAGAACTTAGAACTTAGAACTTAGAACTTAGAAACAAGCTCATTTATAGACCTTTGCGAAAAAAAAATATTGAGAAACCCCGAAAAACGTCATAGCGAGCGAAGCGAAGCAATCTATACGTTCGAATAGTATAAATAATATAGAGAGGGGAAAGCCTTCCCCTGATTGCATCTTAGACGACAGAACGCTTCGCTACAGACGAAAGAGGAAAGAAATTACTAAATAAACATCTATAGTCTTTCGTCTGTAGGGCCAAGGCCCGTTCTTTCGTCTAATATTCCATCACCCCTTCGAGCGGGCTTCAGACGCCAGCCCGCAACGCCCGGCTTATAGCAGTCGGAAGTAGACGGTAGGAAGTAGGAAGTAGGAAGAAAAAAGCGTTTCTGTCATGCCCGCCACCGAGAAGGCATCTCCCATCCTGCAGCGAAGCGGTCTCAGTAACTAGAAACTCAGAACTCTTAACTCATTTCAAACAACGGATCTGGCTTTGCATCCGAAATCGCAAGCGTCATTTTCTTCTTGCCCAGAGTTCGAACAAGCTCCAACCGTCCGACGTTGTACGAAATTTCAAACACACCGTCACGCAGCACACTTTCCCTGTTACGAAGTGCAATCAAGCCCTTCAAATACTCAAAGACAGGCGCTTTCTGCATTTCCGCAAATTTATCCCACGGGAACGCCCTACGATTGTCCGGATCCTTACCGCCCAACATGCCGATTTCGTCACCATAGTAAACACACGGTGCGCCCGGCAAAAAGAACAGAATCGCAAGCGCCAGCTTCACGCGCTGTAAATTAGAACACGGGAGTGACGCCAAGCGAATCGTATCGTGGCTCCCGAGCAAGTTCATCGGCACGCCGAAACGCCCCTTCGGGAACGCCTCACGCAAACGCTTTGCAAACTCGGCAAGATCAATCGGCTTTTCATCAAAGAGATAAGCGAGCACCGCCTTGCGCAAGGGATAATTCATCACGCCGTCAAACTGGTCGCCCTGCAACCAGCGCGAAGGCTCGTCCCAAATTTCACCGACAATATACGCATCCGGATTAATCGCCTTGATGCGGCGGCGGAATTCCTGCCAGAAGCTATCGTCGTCTATCTCGTTCGGAACATCAAGGCGCCAGCCGTCAATGCCGCGCCTCATCCAGTATTCGCCCACCGAGAAAAGGTAATCACGAACGTCCGGATTATCCGTATTGAATTTCGGGAGCGCAGGGTATCCCCACCAGCAATCGTAATTGGGCTTGCCGGAATACGCATGCAGCGGCCAGCCATGCACATGGAACCAATCCACATACGGAGAATTCTTGCCCAGTTCCATCAAGCTGTTAAACTGAAAAAATCCGCGAGAGCAATGATTGAACACGCCATCCAGAATCACGCGAAGCCCAAGCTTGTGCGCTTTTTTAACGAGCTTATCGAAATCCTTGAGCGTCCCCAGCACCGGGTCAATTTCAAAATAATCGACCGTATGGTAACGGTGGTTCGAATTGCTCTTGAAAATCGGGCAAAGGTAAATCGCATTCACACCCAGCGACGCAATATATTCAAGCTTTTCGCAAATGCCCGCAAGGTTCCCGCCAAACATGTTTTCACGGGTTGGGAGTGTCGTCCAATCCACGAACTTCCCGACCGCCTTGTACTTCGCACTACGGCAAAAGCGGTCCGGAAAGATTTGGTAGAAAATTGCGTCTTTGATCCAGGTAGGGAATGTCATGATTTAGTAGGAAGTAGGAAGTTAGAAGTTTGCAGTAAACAGTGGTTAATGGTTAGGGTTTTGTCATCCTCGATGCGAAGCATAGGGGATCCAGTGAAGGTATGAGGTATGGGCTCGCACCTACGGTGCTTTGGGGTATGAGGTATGAGCTATTGTAATAAGAAAGCTCAATAGCGTGCAAAACGAGCGTCGCAAAAATATGCTTGCATATTTTTATGACCAAGTGCAGCCGCGAACACCGAAAGCGTCAAAAGCCCTGCAAAGCAAGGCGCCCTCAAAGCGAGTTTACAAGTGACCTCATAGCCCAAAGCGAAGCGAGCCCAACTCCTAAATTTTCCAAAGGGCGCGGGCTTTGCGTTCTTCAACAAGCTTGCTGATTTCTGCGATTAGGCCTGAATTCGCAAGCATGTCCTCGACACTGCACGGAGTGCGATAAGTCCAGTTCTTGCCACCAACCGTTCCCGGAATATTAACACGTTCTTCCTTCGGATCGCAATTCGAAAGCGAAGCAGATAGCGCAAAGTAATCCTGAATCGGCGGAATGCAGAACAAACTATTTGCAGTAAACACATGCGAGAGAATATCACGAACCACCGGCGGAGTAAGCTTTTCGGGCGCAACACCCGACAAACCTGCATGAGACCAATAGAAAGCCTTGTCAAAATCTGACTCTTCCCAAAGACCACGCAAAGTCGAGGTATCATGGCAGCTCGTCGTGCAAACGGAAAGACGCGGGTATTCGTCCATGCTGTAATACGGAGAATACGGCACATTCCAATTGCGCGCCCAGCGTTCAATACGCAACGACATGATGTCGAGTTTCTTGAGCACGGTCGGTACGCACGGAGGCACGGCACCAAGGTCTTCGGCGCAAACAAGCATATCCGTTTCGTTCGCAAGCACAGACAAAAGTTTCATTGCATTTTGTTCCCAAAGTGCATTCTGTGCCTGCTCGTTTTGGCCAATCAAGTCATGTAGTTTGTCTTGTTCATTCTGCGGGAGCGTAAAGAGCACCGGCTGGTTGTACCAATACCAATACGGATAATACGTATTTTCATCACCCGTCGGGATAAACACGCGGTTCCAATAAACACGAAGCAAGGAATCCTTGACTTCTTGCGGTTCATCCAAAGCAAGAATCGCTTTTTCGGACAACAGATCCGATTTAATAACAAATCGGTCGGTCGTTCCCTGCAAATTTTCAAAATACAGCGAAAGAAGTCTATCCGTTTCGTCACCGATAAATTCACGCAACTGTTCCACAGAGAAATTCGGACGACGCAGATATTCCAACGATTCGCGGCAGAACCCCGCATTGCGGAGCACATCCCACGTCAGCGGGATAGACGGCTGGAAACGGCCCAAGATGCCGGTCGATTCCTGTTCGGGGATAGCCCAAATGCGGAAGAACCCGAGCACATGGTCAATGCGGTATGCATGGTAGAACTTGCTAGCTTGTGCCAAACGACGGCGCCACCAGCCAAAGTCATCGGCTTCGAGAACATCCCAACGGTAAGTCGGGAAGCCCCAGTTCTGGCCACCGTAGCTGAACATGTCAGGAGGTGCGCCAGCGCGGTCAGCAAGCGAGAAATACTTGCGGTCAAACCAGACATCGGCACTGTCTTCGTTGATGAGGATAGGCACATCGCCCTTGAGACGCAGTCCAAGCTTCGAGACTTCGTTCACGGCGGCAGTAAACTGCCCTTCGGCGGTGTACTGCATCCAAGCCTGGAACAGCACATCCCTGTAATTTTTCATCCAAAGTTTATCGATATCAGCAGCGGATGGATTCTGGAACTTTTTCCAATCCTTCCAGCTAGCTTCGTTGTTCTGCGCCTTGAGCGTGCAATAAACGCAATAGGACTTGACCCAAGAGTTCTTGTCAATCCAGGCAAGGAGCTTCTTTGAGGCCTTCAAGACATCGTACTGATTATCAAAAATCTTGCGAAGGATGGCCCGCTTCCATGTGGTGATGCGGTAGTAATCCACACGTTCAATATCGGCAAACTGCGCGCGGGCCTTTTCAATTTCAGCTTCGAACGAAGAAGCCCCCTCAACAGATTGCACATTGATAAATACGGGGTTCAACGCAAATGCGCTGCGGGCACTATAAGGGCTCGGTTCAGAACCTGTATCGTTAACAGGCAAGAGCTGAATAATGTTAAATCCGCAGAACTTGGACCATTGGGCAAAAGGAATCAAATCCAGAAATTCGCCTATGCCAATGCTGTGCTTGCTGTGAAGACTAAAGAGAGGAACGGCAACGCCGGTTTGAAAAGAAGTTAAATCACCATATCGCATGGTTAAAATATAACTCTAATTTTGCAAAAGAAGTTTTTAAAATACAAGCAAATAAAAAAAGGCCCGGAAAAACCGAGACCATTTCCTACTCCTAATCAATCTTCAAAAAAAATTATGCACGCTTGGAATATTTCTTAAAGCTTTTAATCAAGAGGGCGGCGAGAATGCAGTACATTATTTAGACTCCTTGTTTTTGACGGCGCCAATATTAACAAAGTTTTACTAACACGTCAAGGTATTTTTGTATATATTTCGGCAACTTTTTTGACAATTTGTCCACGAAACTTTTACAAGACTCCCTTCAAAAATGAAACTTGCAAAGTTTCGAACAAAACATGGCATCGCACTGCACGCGGGCGGGGCCCCAGCTCAGAGTGGATGCTTTCAGCATCAGCAATTACGGCTCAGCTATGTTTGCACAAGTGCAACCGCAGCATTCGCCTTTGATGCTACACTCGTTTTGCACGCTACTGCGAAGGAATTGCCTTGGCCGACGCTCCCATTTTCACAACGACAATCATACAAGCCCTTTAATTAAGCATATCGCCTCGCATTACCACATACAAAGAAAAACTTTTTCCTAAAACAAGCAAAGCCACGGGAAATCCGTGGCATCGCATTCAGTTAGAGAGAGAAACTTTATCCGTTAAGCGCGCTTAGAATTTTTTCTAAAGCTCTTGATCAAGAGGGCGGCGAGAATGCAGTACATTATTTTACTCCTTTTTACTCCTAGTTTTTAACGGCGCCAATGATAACAAATTTTTACTAACGTTTCAAGGGGGAAAAATATAAATTTGGCCAAATTTTTTGAAACGTGCATTTTACAAATGCAAAAGCATGCGGGCGGGGCCCCATACTTAATCCCATCCTGGCGCAAGCGCCAACCTTACGGCTCAGCAATGGGGCAGCAAGCAGCCCCGCTGCGTTCGCCTTTTAAGGTTGTGGCCAACGCTTTATTCTCTCAACGTTTTTCTGCTTTCTCTTTTTATAACAATATCCCGCTCTTACCGTTGTCATGATCCGCGTATGGGGACGGCATCGCCATTCACGCGAACAAATCCACGATTTCACCCATTATATTGCAATCTCCGGAGTGGAAATTTGGTAAATTATGTGGCATGAAACGTATTTTGCTTTTATGTCTCGGTTTAACAGCATTTGCAGGCGCAAGGCCATCGCTCCAATTCGATAAAGACCGCATCGAAGCCGGTCAAACTTTCAATTTGCAATTTATCGTTCCTTTGCAGGAACTTCCCCAAGACAGAGGCGCTCTCCATCTAGAAACCCACGACAACTTCAAGTTCCTTGGGCTTGATAGCGCTGATCAAGTCATGCGCCCAGACATGGACGATATTTTCAATTCGTTTTTCGGCGGTGGCGGAAGATCCTATAAAGCGCGAGTCTACTCGTTCAAGGTGAAAGCCCCCAGAAAAACAGGCGTCCTCGATCTTGGAAAACTGACATGGAATATTGGCGGCGAACCAAATGTCGTCAGCAGCAAGATTTCGGTTGAAGTGCAACGTTCCTACAACGATGACGCGCTTGCTGTAAGCCTTACCCCAAGCAAAAAATCTATTTATGAAGGTGAACAAATCAGCGTCACCCTTAGCCTCCACACCTTCGAACATTTTCAAGGCGGCCTTCAAGCGACCGACATGAGCACGGGCAACGACTTTATCGTCCACCGCAACGACCTTTCGAACATGGAATTCAAGCATGTCGAAGGCACACGCCGTGAAATGAAGGCGACCACGCGGTTCGCATGGCTCAGCCCGACCAAGAGCGGTTCGCTCGAAATTCCATCTTTCAAGTTCAAGTATACCAAACTTGGCGAACCCAAAGTTATCGAAGAAAAGAAGCAAATGGGCGGCATGTCTTTCTCTAGCCGCAGCGTAAAGCAGGAGTCCATTGAAACGGAAACTGCAACCGCACCGCTTTCCATCACCGTTCTCCCGCTCCCGACCGAAGGCAAGCCCGCCGATTTCTCGGGAATGGTCGGCAACTACAGCTTTAGCGCCAACTTCGACCGCACAAACCTCAAGGTTGGCGAAGCTTTAACACTCGCGATTAGCATCAAGGGCGACGGCACTCCGGGTACAATTACCGAACCAAAGCTCCCCGACTTTAACGATTTCCGCTCCGTGCCGCCCGAAAACAGCATTAACAAGAAGGTCAAAGGCAACAAGGTAATCACATCCAAGGATATCAAGGTGTTCCTCTACCCCAAAAAGAAAGGCACCTTTGAAATTCCGGCCATTACATATTCCTGGTTCAACCCCGCCAAAAAGAAATACGAAACCGCATCGGCAGGCCCATGGACCATCGAAGTTGAAAAGGGCGATGCTCCGGCAGAACCTGTTTATCAGGCTCCCGTCGCGACAACACCTGGCTCTTCTACCCCAGTTGTCCAAAAGCAAGAAATTGAATTCCTCGGCAGCGATATCCGCTTTATCCATGCGATCACGGACAAGTCCGAAACAGCCGCACCGCATAGGAGCGCACTGTTCTGGATTCTTTTCCTCGCAGCCATTCCATTCTACTTGATTGCAAACTTCGCCATCACAAGAAAGCGCAAGCGCAATAGCAACACAGCACTCGTCCGCAAGGGCAAGGCAAACAAGCTGCTCAAGGAAAAGTTCGCAAACGCACGCACAGCCCTCAAGAACGGCGACGGTAAGGCATTCTTTGCCGCACTCGAAAATGGCCTTATCGACTACCTCAGCAACTTGACGAACGTCGAATTCAAGGGCATGACCCGCCCGCAAATGAAACAGGAACTCACCAAACGCGGTGTGAATAACGAAACGATTGAAGCCATCAACAGCTGGCTTGAAAAATGCTCGTTCGTGCGTTTTGCTCCGGTCACTGCCACGACCGAAGAACAGTCCCAAATGCTCGCGGATGTCGAAAAACTTTGCGAGGCACTGAAGCTGTAAAGAATGCGCGACCCTTCGGCAAGCTCAGGGACCTGAGGGGCATGACACTTTAAGGAAGATTTTATGAAACTGAATAGAATTTTTTTGACAATCGCAGCAGCACTTTTGCTTATGACAACAGCTAGTGTTGCTGCCGAAAAATGCAACGGCATCGAAGCCGGCACTAAGGCATATAACGAGAACGATTTTGAACGCGCTATTGACGAATGGCGCACATGCGTTGACGAAGGCATCGTCAATGCAGATCTCTATTACAATTTGGGCAACGCCTATTACCGCAGTGGCAAACTCGGCTTTGCGATTTTCTACTACAAGTCAGCCCTCCGTTTGCACCCGAGCGACGATGACATCCAGCACAACTTAAACTTTGCACAGACAAAGACAAAGGACAAGGAAGGCGATGAAGAAGAGAACCCGATTTTGCAGGGCCTCATGAATTTGCACCACGCCCTTTCGCTCAAGAGCCAGATGAATATTTCGCTCGTTCTCTTTTGGGCAATCGCACTTGTGATTCTCGCCCGCCGATTCGTGAACGGCAGCCGCGGTAAGAACATCTGCACAGGTGTCGTATTTGCAATGAGCGTTATTCTTTGCACCATTGGCGCAAGCGCCATCTACAAGATGATTGTTCTTGAAACAGACATCACAGGCGTCGTGACCGCATCAAGCGCCGACGTGACAAGCGCCCCAAGCGACAGATCGCAAACGCTCAACACGCTCAGCGAAGGCACAAGTTTCGAAGTCATTGGCGAACAAGGTAACTTTGCGGAAATCCGCCTCGGTGAAAAAATCCGCGGATTCGTAAAACTCAGCGAAGTCGGGATCGTGAAGTAACGATGAGCGATGTGTCATCCAGAAGACTTAAAGGTCGAAGGATTCAGTCAATTTGATTTACACAATCTGGCCGCCGCCGAGGACCATGTCACCATCGTAAAACACGGCACATTGGCCCGGAGTCACGGCAAAGAGCGGTTCGTCAAAAACGGCGACCGCCTTATTTATATCGACAATGGTAATTTCGCAACCTACGGCCCGCTGGCGGTAACGCACCATGCCTTCGGCGCGGAACGTCGTCCCGATCTCCCGCGCACCGCCGTGCCATTCGCAGTTCACCATTTCCACACGATCAAAGCTGACCAACGACTTGTCGCCAGTCACCAGAATGTCACCCGTTTCCGGGTCCACACGCTTCACAAACGCAGGCACGCCAATCGCCACGCCCAGGCCTTTGCGCTGCCCGACCGTGTATTTATGGAACCCATCGTGCGTGTTCCACACCTTGCCCTTTTCATCCACGAAGCGGCCCGGCCGAGTCATCTCGCCAAAGCGATCCTTCAAAAATTCAGTGTATTGCGAGCCGTAAATATCGAAGCAAATGTCCTGGCTGTCGCCCGTCTTGGCGTTCACAAAGCCGTTCTGTTCGGCGATTTCGCGCACTTCGCTTTTCACGTACGTTCCAAGCGGAGTAAGCACGTGGTTGCGACGTTCATCGGGAACCCAGAACAAAAAGTAGCTCTGATCCTTCCCAGGGTCTCGACCGCGCAAAAGCCTACGCACGCCATTCACTTCTTCGATGCGCACGTAATGCCCTGTCGCCAAGAATTCGGCGCCGAGCGATTTGGCGTAATCCATCATCCAGCCGAACTTGATAAAGCGATTGCAATAGCAGCAAGGGTTTGGCGTACGAGCATGCGAAAAATCCGCATGGCAGCGCTTTAAAACTTCACCCGTAAAAGCATCGGAACAGTTCGCCACATGATGTTCGATGCCAAGCTTTTCGGCAATCATCTTTGCACGCACCACGCTCGGGTCGTTCTCGGCATCAAAGGCGCCATCGACATCTGGCAATACGCGGAGCGTCACGCCAACGACTTCATAGCCCTGCTGTTGCAAAAGAAGAGCGGCAACGGACGAATCCACGCCACCGCTCATGCCTACTGCAACTCTCTGCTTACTCATTTTTCAACCTCTTGGATAGAGCAATAACCTCTCCCCTTTGCAGTCATCCTCCCACAGGGAGGATCCATACAGTATTCTATTAATGTATAGGTTCTCCTTCGGAGAATGACGAGCTGCGATGCTCGACATTCGGGTAGTCTTCGACTTAGCACAAAGCGCTCCACTCAGGAAGACACATTGATTTACTTCCTACTGTCTACCGCCTACTTCCTACTAATCAAATCTCAGCATCAAAGCAAGTTCAAACTGGAGAATCTGACGGACATGAGCGGTTTCGTCATCCAGCTTTTCGTGAATCTGTCTGTACTCGATGTAAGAGCTCAGCGAAGCCATCTTGTTAAACGTATAAGATGCACTCGGGCGAATGAACCATTCATGCGTTCTCGACGGTACCGTACGATAACTCAATTCAAGCTTCGGCTTGTAGGCCACAAACGGTTCCACGCCAGAATCATAATTCCAACGTACAAAGACTCCATCCGTACCGGATTCCTTGTTTTTCATGTCATAGCCATCAACAGGCTTGTATTCCTTACGGATCGTCTTCTTGTAATCGTAACCGGCGGTCAACTTCAAGTCGATATTGTTCTTGAATTTAAAGTACCATTTCCAAAGCTGGAATCCCTTGTCGAGCTTGAGCGGATACGAAATCGAGAAATCATCACCAATGTTGATTGCAAAGTCATTGTAGAGCCACGTCGGAATCCACGGAGTTTCAAGGAAATAGCGCGTAGTATCGGTGCAATTTTCCTCTTCCTTCGGCCAGCACGGATTCGAAATCACTTCTTCCTTCGGGCGGCGATCCGTCGTTTCAATCTTCATGCGTAAGTTATTTTCGATGCGCATGTTGTTCTGCGTAAGGAACGTAACTCGAATAAGCGGGTTAAAGTTCCAAACGCGAGCCCAAGAATCTTCGGCGCTCTGGAACGGGCGGCTAGTCACCGTGCGGTTATAATCAAAGCGGCTGTTCAAGCTAACGCTACGGAAGCTGTTCAAGAACGAAACTTTCTGGGCGATGTTCGGGATTGCAATGCCGATGCCAAACTTCGGGAATGTCGTAGTCGTGTCGATGTACAGCGGATATTCACGAGACTGTGAGAAGTCTTCCTTCCACTGGAAATCGGTCGTCAAGGAAATATCCCAGAACGGCAATGTAAGGCCCGTAGAAATCTGCAAAGAACGAGACACAGAATTGCGGAAGCTACCCTGATACACAAGCGTATCCACATTCTTGTTTCTGTACTGTGCAAAACCGGTAAAGTCATCACGACTCGTAAGGCCCATGTCACCCGTCATGATATTCCAAAGCCCACGACCGCCATGGCCATCGCCTAGGCCCAAGCCGTAAAGGTAATATTGGAACGGAGTCACGCCCTGTTCTTCGTACAACTGAGCAAGCGTAAAGTTTTCACCGATGGTGTTTGTACTTGCATTCCAATTGAACTTGACTTCGCGCCACTTGAGTTTGTTAAAGAATCCCGAAACGGCATTGTCCTTTCCAAACAAGTTGGCAAGATCAATAATTTTCAGAGACGGCGTAAATTCAAATCGGTTCGTCTGCGAAATCGTCCAGTAGTTCTTTTCGATGTTCGACGGATCCGTAAAGCTGAAATCATCCGGGATGCTCTTCTGCTGGTTAAAGTCAGAAGAGAACTGCATATTGAACGGGATAAACGGAATCAGCTTGGGATTGAAATTAATCCTGAACTGCTGATTTCTAGAACGTTCGTTGCGGAGAATACCGTAAGCACGGCCATATTCACGATGCCCAACGCTATCGACCTTGTAGAACGCCGTCGTATCGTACCTGATTTCGTAGGAATCCGGGTTCTGCATATCAATCGTGAGTTGCTTGCCGTTTGCATCGGTCTTTGCAATTGTATCCACCGGAATAATCACGAGACTATCGCGGGACACATAAACCTTTCTATCGGAATGATCGTGGTCAAAGATGTAACCGCTAGCAAAGAGGCCGCCTTCGGCTGTGGTAAAGAAGTTTTCCTTAACAAAGCCTTCGCGATCGCCACCGCCAAACATATCACGACGGATATTGATAGAATAGCTGGTCGTAAGGAACGAAAGGATGTTCCAACGCAAATTCAACTTGTGATTGAGTTCTGCCGTGTAGGTCACGACCTTGTCCACTTGCGGTTCCACAAAATCAGGGTCGCGAGTCTGGTTCACATAGCGAACATAGTTAAAATCGAAGAGTGTCAAATCGAAGGTTTGCGGCCAAGGTTCAAATTCAGTCTTCGAGAAATCCTTAAGCCAAGAATATTTGCCCAAGCCTTCGAACGGCTTAAACTTGAACATGCTAAACGTACCCAACTTGTACTCGAACAATGTATGGTAAGAGTAAGTGGAATCTGCAGAAGTTGTCGAACGGCCTTCGGACTGGTGGTAAGAATAGCTGAGTGCCGGGCGTTCCAAGAATGCCTGCGACAAGAATTCACCGAGCTTTGTTTCGCTAGCCTTGTAATCCTTGTGGTAGCTCACGCTAAAGCCCAAGTCTTGCACATATGATTCATAGCCCTTCGATTCAGCGTCATCTCTCAACCTGTTTTCTTCATTTTCCGATTCAACAGCAAGGTCACCTTGGAACATGTCTCCCGTAAGGTCCACAAAGCTACTCTTCTTAAGAATCATGTCGTCCGTAGGCTTCATGTACGGGCGTTTTGTTGAGCTATGGTAACTGAACGACATCGGGATGTGGAATCCGAGAGAATCGTTCAAGAATTTGTTGAGCGCAATAGAAATGTCAGCCGATACATCGAGCTGAGAGGCAGCCGATGCCAAGTCCGGTTTCGGAGAACGTCCCGAATTCGAAAGCGTTGCAAAGTCGCCATCCTGATAGCGTACCGCCCCCGAAAGCGAAATAAAGTCAGCAAAATTCACCTGGCCATTCACGCGTGCGGCATAACCCCATTCCGTATCCATATCGGAAAGGCGCAAATCATTTATCCAGAATTTACCTTTAAGGTCTGCCGGCGAAGCAGATGAATCCGCAATAATCACAAAGCGAATCCAGTCAACCTTGGTGATAGACGGATTACCGACCAAACGGAGCTGTTCTTCACGATCACCCGACAGCTTTTTCACAACCGGTTCGACATACGGCGGATGGCGTCCACGCTTAAGGTCCGAGAAATCGGACAGATTCATCGCGAAAGCGTTGTCAAGCCAGTTCTGTTCATGGCAATCCTGCACTCGGTCCGGAGCGCAAATTGACAAATCCAAGTCCTTCGGACGGAAACTCCATTCGTAATAATCCTTGGAACCGTCGATCGAGCCTTCACCGAATTGCAAAGCAAAGCGTATCGGAACAGCATCCGCATTCGATTCAGCACCATTCTCATAATGGATTTCCATCTTCAAAGACTTGTACGCCGAGAAATTCTTTGTATCCGTTTCGAAAAGTCGCGTTACGCCCACTTCCTGACCAGGGCTCATGTTATGATATTCCAATACAAGCGCTGTTTCCTTGAGCGGGGCATTCGAATCGGCATCGCGTTCCGTCACCGTATTCGGAGACTTGAAATACGTCTTTGCATTTTCGCGGTTGTTGATGGTAGAAACCTTGATGTACGTGGTATCGTGCGTTGCAAGCGATTCCGTTACACGACTTTCAACACCGTTCACTTCGACAATCTGAGAATTTTCTTTAGTCGATGTGCGGTAAAGGTCGGCAACAGTCGTTTCTTCCCATGCGTTACCCAAAACGCCAAGGCTTACCACTTGAACCTTCGCTTCGGAAACACCCGGACCAAGGCGACCCAACCACATACGAGTGTACTGGGATTCCGCCAAAATTTCCTTATAACCGCTACCCGTCGGAGACACAATCGTATCGTACTGGTTCAGCGGAATACGCCACCTACGCCAGCCGTTTTTCAAAACTTCAAACTCAGCCGCATTCGTGCTAGAAAGGTCAATGCGATATCGAACAAAGCTAATGTCGGTATCAAAAGAACCATTCCTGTTAATATCTTCGGTATCGTAAGCACGTTCACCCAAGTTGCCTTCAGTTCCGTTAATACTCTTAGGCGGATCACTTTCATCATCCAAATCCTTGAAGTTATCACCGGCAATATCTCTTGTCGAAGCGTCAACCAAAGGAGATCCCATTTTCAACGTATCAGCCCTACAAGGTTCAATGCGGCAATCCCAAACAACTCTAACTTCATTTTCACCCGTAACATCATCAAGACCACGGTCATGTTTTGCCGTTGTCATGCCAAGATCATTTTCACCATTATACATGCCATTCTGCTTCATGCCATTGATCGAAATATCTTCACTGATAAGACCCAAGTCAATGAAAATGGAACCGGAATTACCGCGAGCGACAACTTCAAGGTACTTCATTTCGCTCAAGTCTTGATAGTAAGAGCTGTTCGCGCGCATGATACCACCCCAAGAATTACCCATAAGGTTATCATTCGGGCGCAACGTCATCTTGAGCACGGTCAAATGCTGGTTGTCAACATCGGAGTTGCCTACGTTATCGTAAATGTACTTGTAGAGTTCCGTCGTGTTGCTGTGCCAAATAAATTCACCTTGATGGCGGTAGTCCTGACTTTCAATATACGTTGATATAAACGGAAGCGAATCAACGCCACCCGGAGGAGAAGCCTGCGTCCAAGACTGCCTAGACAGCGGATACACAAGGCCCGTCGATGTCGATTCAAAGTCTTCGACAAGAGCAGTCTGTGTCTTGCTCGTGTTTGCGTTATGGTGGCTACCGGCAAATTCCGCTTCGACACGCCAGTTCGAAGTTGCCGTAGTCTGGATACCCGGAATGGCATTCACCAAGTCTGTAAGCGCCTTCACGGAATCCTGCAAACGGATGTTGAAGCCCCAAAGGAAACTCGAATACGGTTCGTTGCCCAAGGTCGGGACTTCAGCCGTTGTGCTCTGGCTCTTGTAAAGGGCTGTGATACCAAAAACAGAACCAGCACCAAAGCCGTACAAGTCCAAAGGCAATTCGGCGCGTGCACCCAAAAGAAGTTTGTTATCAACTTCGAACATCGGTTCGCATTCGAACTTGACCTTGATTTCTTGGTTCGGGTCAAGAGCACGGTCGCTCAAAAGTTCAATCTGGCCCAGTTCATAGTTGACTTCGTAGTCCGTACCACGAATAAGCGTTGTAGAACCGGCCGTAACCTTTTCAGAACCCGGAGAAATATCCATGCAGCTTCCACTGTTCACAGAATAGCTGGAGTTCGGATCGCGCACGCTGAGCATGGAATTACGGCGCTTGCCCACAGATTCAAAATAGAACTGACTCGTGTAACGGTTCAAATTATAAACAGGTAACGTATAAAGTTGAGCAACCGCCGATGTCGTATCCAAGTTACGCAACGGTTCCAAGCAGTTTTGCGAAGCAACTTCTTGAGCCTTCGAACCATAATTTTTATAAATGGAATCCGTCCACATGCGGCAGGGCAACCACATTTCACCTGTGTAACTGCCCGAAGCATCCTTCGTAAAAATTTTCGATTCGCTCACCAATGGCGTTCCAGATTTTTCATCAGCAAGACCGAGCGTTTTCAAATAGTTCCCAGAAATACCCGACTTGTTCTTCATGCGCAAGACAAAGCTGTTGGCGCTGGCATCAGAAATACCGATAGAATAAACGTTGCGCAACATCAACTTGTCGATGTCCTTAAGTTCACTCAGCGCAGCATCCCACTGGATAAGGACGGCAGTGTCGTTATGGTGCAATGTCGAACCCCACTTGGCTGCAATGAGCGTATTGCGGTTCACACCATTAACCTTTATGACACCCATTTTGGAATCATAAGTAAAGTCCTTGATTTCCTCCATACGGTTGACAATCTTTGTAATAGATTCACCCTGCTGAGTTTTATAAACAACCCTAATATCCTTAAAGACGTCACTCGTTTCGTTCAACGAACTTCTTTTATACAGCTTCAAGTCCGGCAGCGGCTTGTTGATGGTGTTTCCCTTAATCGCAGCCTTGATATATTCTGTCCTCGTATCCTGGTCCAAGAAGTAATAGCGGTATGCGATAAACTGCTTATCCGTCACTTGGAATTCAGTCGTCGATTCATTAGCCTTGATAGAATATTCTTCTTGCTGACCTCCGTCCTGCGAGGCAATTGTCGTGAGTTTCCAGTCACCCAACTTCCATTCAGCCTTGATACCGAAGAGACCCTGGTGGTTTTCGGAATAACCGGTAAATTCCGTACCGGCAAGCGACAAGTTCGTAGTACCCGCTTCGACACGCTGCAAGATGTAATCTTCGAATTCGCCCTTGAACGATTCTTCGTACACAATGCGGACTTCGTTCTGCGAGCCAAGACCTTCATCAACGTTCTTGATTTCAACGGTAATGTACGGACCAATTTTACCTTCGACCATGAAGCTAGGGTTGTAGTCCAACGACGGTGACGGCCAAAGACTATTCTTGGTGCTACCTTCGGCATCGTCCTTTTCGCCATAGCCCTTGAAGCGAACATCCATGGAACCCTTGAGCATGAGCTTCGGCTTGTTGAAACCAAAGTCCTTCATCCAGGCAGGCATGTTCACCGGAATCGTAATATCAAATACGGAACCTGTTTCAGGCGCCTCGTAGCCATCGTTCTGCCCGACGAGCCCATTAAGCCAAAGACGCTTGCGCCCGATATCGTACATGTCCGAAACGTAATCTGCAAGTTCCGGATAATGCGATGTCCAAAGGACCGTCGTATCCGAGCGAGAAAGCGTGTTCACGCGTTTTTCCGACACATCAATTTCACGAGTGGCCACATCAATATCGTGCGAGAAAATTTGGCCCTTCGAAGTATTCATGAGTCCCGGGCGTGCACCCACACCACCAAACGGCAGCAGGCCGTCGAGCGGAGACGTAGACTTTGGCACCGGCAAATATTTTATGGCTGGCGTCCAAACTTCTTCCGCGCTAACTTCGGAAGCGTTGTCCGTTGGCGGTTCGACCTGAGCGACAACAGGAGAATTTGCAGCACTCGCCGAAGACGATGCGGGAGCAGTCGAAGATGAGGATTGCGCTTCACTAGATGCCGGTTCTGCAGAGCTCGAAACAGGCGTCGCCGATGATATAGGCGCAGCAGATGATTGAGCCACAATCTGCGCAGAAGATGAAGCCGGCACCGCGGATGAAGCCGGAACTACAGCAGAGGACGCAGGAAGCGCAGCAGATGAAACCGGAGCAGCCGACGACTTCGGTGAAGCCGCAGACGAAACCGCCACAGACGGTTGAGACGAAGATCTAGGTTGAACGACGCTAGAAGCAGGCAACGCAGCACTTGAAGACGCTACAGAAGCCGAAGACTTCGGTGCAGGCACATCCTGGAAAAGTTCATCGTCAAATAAAGATTCATACGAGCTAAGCGTCCCGTCTTGAGACCAGACGGAACCCACAGCCACAAAGCTGCACGCAGCAAAGCCACAAAGGGCGGATTTAAAAAACTTTCTAAAACGCAACGGTCACAAAATACAAAAACGGGACACAAAAAATTAGCACCGATAACATAGAAAAAAAGAAACGTCCCCATTTTATGAGGACGCTTCAAAATCGGATTCTAGACCCTATTTACAGGATAAACTAGAGGAATACTTCGATGCCACCGCGGCACTTTTCCCAAGCCGGATTCTTCTTGCACAAGAGTTCAATCATCTTGTCGTAAGTAGCCGTGTTGGAGAAACCCTTCCACAAGCGACGTTCTACAGATTCACCGGAATCCTTGTCGATCGTAGTGATGGTGTCGTAGTAGTTCGTGTTATCCTTGAATTCAGAAATCAAGATGTTCTTCAAGTCATCCGTGTAGATGCGAGATGCATACTTGAGGATGGAATCGTTAAAGTTGAGTTCGTTTTCGACGAGCCATTCGAAGTCCTGGATCGGGTTGCCGTAGATGAGCCAGTGACGGAGTGCGAGAGCGACCACGAGGTCCTTCACGGCACTGCGGAAGATGAATTTATCTTCAAGACGACCGTTCCACGTGATGCGGGTCAGCGGGTTATCGTCGTTGGCTTCGATAGACACGCCCTTGCCCGGAGTGACCTTGCGGATCTTGATCGGGAGACGGCTAAGGAGCTGCCACGCCTTCGTGAAGGCAATCGTCTTGCGGACGAAGTCCTTTTCCTTTTCAGGGGCAACGCGCACAAACGCACCGAAGCAGCGCTGGTAGAGCGTTTCCTTGTCGAAGATGCAGTCGCTGGAGCGGCATTCGCTGAGCTTACCATCCATCATGAACAATGTCTTAGCAAGTTCCGGGCGCATGCGGACTTCGAGCTTACGGGTACGGGCCTTGAGGCGGACACCGTCCTTATAAACGTAGGTAAAGCCTTCTTCCTGGTAACGCTGCCAAATGAAGAACTGCAAATCGTCGGCAGCACGCAGATGGTAGCTGAACACCGGGTTCTGGCGGTTGTTAGCCATGGTCACCTGGTTCAAGAAGTTGTCGGCGCCCTGGTACGGCACCACAACCTTAACGAGCACCTGCGGATTCACCGGATGCTTGCTCTTCTTGGCGTACTGTTCGTACGTGAAGAGGGACTGTGCACCGTTGATGATCTTCGGACGTTCAATGAAAAGCACCTTCTTGCCATCGCGTTCCTTGAGGCGCAGGTCGTCGCCCGTGAGGGTCATACCGTTGTGGAGGAACGGGAAGTCATCGACGTTCACGTTCTTGTCGTCATTCCTTTCCATCGTCTGGAAGGCATCGATAAGAGCGGCATTCGTATGAGTGAGGTTACCAAGATAAGTACGAATGTTAGAGCTTACGATAGCCATGTTGTGCTTGGTCTTGAGGCGCTTACCAAGGGCAACGTGGTAGTCAAAAATCGTGCGGATCGGGCAGAAACCGAGGAAGAGTTCGCCGTGATCGGAAGTGAGGTGGAGCGGTTCGGAGTCCATCTCGATTTCAAGTTTGTCATCTGCGCTGCGGAAATCACGAGTAAGGTCGTCGTGTTCGGCAATGATTTCGAGCTTTGCCTTGACGTCGGCTTTCCAGAGAGTGAGCTTGCGGCGCATGTCCTTGAGGGTACGTTCAAGTTCGGAGTCCGTGATATCGCGGCTTGCGCGAGTGCGGAGCACCGTGATTTCGAGCGTTTCCATGTACGGACGGCTGGCAGGAGCATTTTCATCCTCTTCAGTCTCTTCGTCCGTAATCTTGTTGACGGCCCACGGGTCTGCTTCTTCGCGAAGCGAGAGGAAGAACGGATTGGTCGGGTCGCTGGTACGGAACACGGCAATCTGAAGCTGTTTCAGATCGGCATTCAAGTGTGCGACAACCTTTTCGAGCGGAGTATCTTCATCCAAGAAGATAAAGAATTCCATGAAGCCCTGTGAATATTGGAAGCCGTGGAAGCATCCATTTTCATCCAGGTTTAGATGCCGGAGTGCCTTAATTCGATCGTTAGGGTCGTTAGGGTTCAAGCTCAAGAGGCTAGCGACAAATGCTAAGCGGCGTTCCTGCGATTTTGTTAGTTCCATTTTTTCCTCAATAATTACACTGCAAGACCAATATACAATAATATTATATATTGGAGTATTCTCGTAATTCGCACCCTAAAAATAGCTTCAAATTATGACATTTGCGTGCAAAAAAAGATAAAACATTCATTTTTTTGGTGTAAACGCCCATTTTTTAGTGAACAAATGGATAAAATCATCATTTTTTATGTTTTTTTCGTACCGGTTCACGTTTTTTTTTACAAAAAAGCTATGATTTAAATATTAGGAGTCTTTTTATGAATTTACTAGATGTTATAGCGAAAGCAAAACAAGAAAAAGCAAAGAAGTTGGACTTGTCTCAGAAGGGCCTGCGCCTTTTGCCACCTGAACTTTTTGAAATTGAGTCCCTTGAAGAATTGAACCTCGACCGCAACATGCTCGTCGAAATTCCCGACGATATTGGTCTTTTGAAGAACTTGAAGAGCCTTTCCGTGAGCGAAAACGACCTCATGGAATTGCCGGAATCTATTGGTGAACTGACAAACCTCGAAAATCTCTACTTGGGCTATAACAGCCTTTCGGACCTGCCGGAATCTGTAGGCAAGCTCGTGAACCTCCAGACCGTGAACATCGCTAAAAACCAGCTTCTGGACTTGCCGCTTGAAATCGGCAACTGGCAGAAGGTGTTCAAGCTCTCGCTCCACGACAACATGCTCTCTGAAATTCCGCCGACCATCGGCAAGATGAAAAGCCTCGTAAAGCTCTACCTCGACAACAACGAACTTACGACTATTCCGGCAACGCTCTCGCACCTCGAAAACCTCGAAATTCTCATGGTTTCCGGCAACCGCTTGGGCTCCATTCCGTCTGAATTCGGCAACTTGAAGAACCTCCGCGAACTTGTGCTTGACGCAAACCAGCTTGCGACCCTCCCGGATAGCCTTGCCGAATGCGACAATCTCCAGACAATATCCGTTATCGAAAACCCGATGGAAGAAGGCGTTCCACGCGTCCTCCTCGACAAGAAGGGACTAAGCATCGATCAGTAGCGTCTTAGCCGCAGTTACTAGTCTCTAGTTATTAGTTACTAGAAAATTGTCATTCCCGGCATAGTCCGGGAATCTCCTTTTTAGAGCAACACAAAAGTCAAACGTTTAAAGGATAAAGTCATGAAAACCCGAATAATGTTCGCAATCTTGCTCCTGAGCTTGTTGGGATGTTCCGACTTTATTTCTCCGGTCAAGAGCACGCCAGGGCCGGAATCCGAGTACGCGTTCAACTACTGGCTCTTGAATAACATCTATCTATACGAAGATGAGCTCCCAAACCTGCAAGAAGATGGTGACTCCATCCAGTTGCTCTACAATACACTAAAAGACCCTTATACCACTTACACACCTCCATCGCAAAGCGAAGATAAAATCACCCATCTTAACACAAGCATGATTGCAGGCGATGTCGGGATACGCTACTTCAATTATCCCAACTTAGAACATCCTATCATCATCGATCGAGTTTATCCTCAAAGCCCCGCTGGAAAAGCGGGCGTGCCCAGATTCGGAAGCATCATCAGCGTAAACGATATAGAACTTACAGGCGACAAAGCCAAAGTCACTTACGATTCTATTTTAAACTACAGCAAAACTATTAGGCTCCTCGTTGCCTACAAAGGTGAAACCAAGCTTTACGAACTCCAAAAGGAAACCATCTTTGCTCCAACCATTTTTGTCGATACTCTTTTCGAAGATTCTTCTAAAGGCTATCCGGGAATTATTTTCATCACAATCGAAGGATTCAAGCCCAAAACGGTCGACCAAGATAGCGGATCTTACGGCGAACTCAAGACCTACCTGAAATCTACAATTTCAGACAAGCGCGTCCGCGTTTTGGACTTGCGAGGCAATCTCGGCGGGCATGTAAAACAAAGTACACTCATGGCCGATCTTTTTGTCAGCACAGGTATTCTTTCTACAACACTATCGCGTTCACTGAATCCCGACGGAGAATCCATTCACACGTCTTCCACCACAAAAGCCAAAGCAGGAGATCCTGGAGAAACCGGAAATTTCATAATCCTTGCAAACCAGGCAACAGCAAGCGCCGCCGAGATCTTCATTGCAGCCGTCACTGAACTAACTGATATCCCGCTAATCGGCTCTCGAACTTTTGGCAAAGGCATCGGACAAACGACCTTTTTCACATATGCCGGCGGAGTTGCTACGATAACCAACTATCAATTTTTGACGCCCAAAGGCAATTCCTACCACAAAGTTGGAATCCCCCCCAAATATGAATGCGATAATACTATTGGAGAAGTTTGCGCAGCCAAGATTGCTAATAAACTTTATGGTGTGAAAAGTTCATACCAAGATGACAGTGTTCTTGCAAAACAATACCGCAAAAATACAGATGAAACCAAAAATTTTGAAGGAGGAGCTATAGAATGGACCAACATAGACACCTATTTAAAGGTATTCAACGACTTACATCGATAACAAAAACAATCGCATCGTTTGTTTTTTGCGGATTCTTTTTTGGCACGACGGCATGTTCCACAGATAGCGACAGCGGGATTACGCCATACAGCGACAACATACAGGAACTCATTGAGACAAGTGCAAATACAGCCACGCCCGAATTTATCTATAACTATTATCTACTCCGTTACCACTACATAGACCAAAACAAATATCTCGGTGCTCCAGAGAATTATATCGGCAAAGTAGATGTTCAAGCCATGCTGGATAACCACATTCCGTGGGACTATTTCAATATTTATTACATGTACGAGCAAATGAAAGATCCGTACACGTACTATCTGGATCCATCGCGTTCCTTAACATGGCTGAATCAATTAATGAATGCTACCGAGTCGATCGATAACGGTTTTACCCTTGATTCATCTTACCTTCCGGCAGGGAAATACGTTATCGAAAGCGTTGCCAAAAATTCTCCCGCCGAAAAAGCTGGATTAAAAAGCGGTGACGAAATCATCGCCATCGAAGGCGTTTCTCCAACAAACGACATCGCATTTAACAGGCTAACGACAGCAAACGAAGGTGATATAATCAACTTCACTATTAAGAGAGACTCTATTTCCCGAAACATTTCTTACGCCATCAGCGCATACAATGCATCAACAGTAAATTTAACGTTCAAAGATTCCATTCCCATCATTACCATCCACGAATTCCAAAGCCAAACATCAAGCGATTCCGGCACATTCGGAGAATTCATCGGGTTTCTCCGCGAAACAGAAAAATACAAGTCCACCATCATCGACTTACGCGATAACGGAGGTGGCGATATCGATCAATGTATAGCCATGTCCAAAGCATTACTCGCCAAGGGTGACACCGTCATAAGAATGGACACGACCAAGGCCGATTCAATTCACAAAAAACAAATCATAGAAACGACATACCCCATAAGCACAGTGAACGGAATTGGCAAAGACCGGTATTTCGTATTTCTAGCAAACGGCAATACAGCAAGCTGTTCCGAAACCATGATTGCATCAATTACTTCGAACAAAAAATCCCCAGTCGTTGGCTCCACCACCTATGGGAAAGGCATCGGTCAACACCTTCAGCTAACCCCATCCCTTGCCCTAAATTCAATTACAAGCTACAAGTTTTACGATAAAAATGGTGACGTTTACCACAGGTACGGGATTGAACCAGACTTTCCTATTAACGACAGGTCTTTAGCTCTCGAAAAAGCTGTAGAACTTGCAAAAGCAAAGAACTTCACAAGAATCGCTAGTTACGGTACCCAAAACACAGGGCACTTTGCAAAAATCGGATCCAGCCTGCCCGATACGATGCCGAGCAGCTATCTTTTGCCAGAAGAATACAGAAAGAAATTCTAAAAGTTTAATTATTTCAACACGCGCATACGGACCATAACGTCCGTAGAGTCGTTTGCCTTGACGGCAGGTGCTGCAAGTGTGAGCTCAATTTCCTTGCGGATATTGGCGACCTGCTTTTTCAGGCGAGCAAGACGGTTGCCTTCGAGCTTCGGTGTTGCAATCATCGTCTTCTTGGCGGGGTTCATCCAGTTGCCGCGAGCATCCTTGAAGCCCAAGTGCAAATGCGGGCCCGTGCTGCGACCTGTAGAACCAACACGACCAATAACCTGACGCGGAGCGACCTTAGCGCCCACTTTTACGCCACGAACAGACAAGTGCATGTACCAGCTTTCGGAGTTGTCCCTATGGCGCACAGCAATCTTGTTACCGCTCAAGTCATCGTAGCCAGAAACCGTCACGACACCAGCAGCAACGGCATAAACCGGAGAACCCGTGGGGCTACCATAGTCGATACCGTGATGTACCGTGCGGCGGCCCGTAATCGGGTGGATGCGAGCACCATACTGACTTGTGATGTGCAAACGATCTAGCGGGTAACGAAGTCCTTCAAACACAAGCGCTTCGCCTTTTTCGGTATAGTGAGCGTTAAAGGAGCTCTTCGGATCCGGGTCTTCGTAACGGAAAGCTTCATGATGGCCAACCGTGTGACCATTAAATTCAGCATAAAGAACCTTGCCGCTAATCCAGATAGAATCTTGATAGAACTTTTCTTCGAGCAAAATGCGGAATTTGTCGCCCGGACGAGCCAGTTGGAACGAAACCTTGCACTGCAAAATTCCGCTCACGGTGCCCACCATGCGACCGGGAATACCGACCTTGTAGAGAATGCCATTCAAGGTGCTACCCGTTTCAAGAGCCCCTTCGAAAACAGACTGGCGGATAGTGACCGGCTTGTCGATACGGCTATAAGAAAATCCTGAACTGGTCTTGCTCAACATGTGGACCGTAGCCGGGTTCGGCGCAAAACGGAAACGCTGGACATTTCCTGAAGAATCAAGCGCGGCATAGAACACCTGACCTACGCGAAGTGCAGAAAGTTCAACAGAGTCCTGCAAAGCAATCACGATTTTACCACGTTCGTTTTCGTTAATATTCATGCGGTAAAGCACCTGGAAAAGCCCATCACCAGCACGGACCGTATCGTTTTTCACAAGCCATTTCGAAGAAGACTCTTGGGCCTTTGCAATCAAGGACTTTAAAGAATCGGCCGTAGCTTCAAGCTTTGCTTTTTCTTGAGTCAACGCATCGATTTTTTTCTGTTCATTACATCCGGTAAACGCAATAATTGCAACACACAATAAAAAGAAAATTCTAGACATAAACAACCCGCTCTAAAGATTTCAAACGCAAAGATAAAATTTTTACGTCATCAACGAGAAGGCAATCCCCACCAAACGCATCTAATGAAAAGTATGGATGTAGCAAGTGCAATTAGAACGGTATGAATCCCCTACGCAATGGTTATACGAGAAATAATGAATTCCCTCCCTTCGGTCGAGAATGACAGCATCAACGACTGCATGGAGGAACCGCGACGCACCGAAAATGACAGTGCAAAAAAAATACCCCGCGCGGGTAGGCGCGAGGCATTCAATTTCAAGCGAACGGCTTAAGATTACTGCTTAGCAGGTTTCTTAGTCGGCTTCTTCTGATCCGGCTTCTTCGGTTCATCAGCCGTCTTTTCAGGAGCAATCACGTCCAAGAGTTCCATTTCGAACTTGAGGACGGAGTTACCCGGAATAGCACGATTGCCGTGCGGACCGTAAGCGAGGTCGCTCGGGATCCATGCGATAACCTTTTCGCCGACCTTCATGAGCTTGAGCATTTCCGTCCAACCCGGAATCACAGCGGTAACCGGGAATTCGAGCGGCTGGCCACGATCGACAGAGCTATCGAACTTTTCGCCATTGAGGAGCATACCAGTGTAATGAACCTTGACCTTGTCTTCGTCGGTCGGAGTTGCACCTTGACCTTCAGTAACAATCTTGTACTGGAGACCAGATTGCGTAGTCACAACGCCTTCAGCAGTCTTGTTCTGAGCGAGGAAAGCTTCACCTTCAGCCTTGTTCTTGGCGGCTGCGATGCTATCCTTTCTAGCCTTTTCGGCCTGGCGGTCAGCAGAAAGCTTGTTGAGCGTTTCCATAATAATAGAATCGTTCATCAAGAACTTAGCGGAATCGCTATTGTAGCGTTCCTTGAAAGCCTGGATGAAAAGATCGAGATCGAGATCGATGGAATCACGAGTAACGAGCTGGAAACGAGCCTGATTACCGAAATGAGCACCGAGAGCATAGCTGTACTTGTCCTTTTCAGTCACAAGCGAAGTCTTTTCGGTAGATGCGGTTTTGCACGGTTCACAACCAGTCATAAGCATGGCAAGAGCGCCAGCTGCAACAATAAGTTTAGTCTTCATTTTTATCCTCTATGAAAAAATAGACACCTCTTAAAATAGTAAAACATTTCTATTAAAGCTTACAATAATTTTCTTTTTACCTTTACTTTTAGTATATTTTTCGCTAACAACTAGTAATATTAGGTTTATTATGTGCGGAATCATTGGATACAACGGAAAAAACGAAGCGCTCCCGATCCTTGTTGAGGGACTCAAGAAAATGGAATACCGTGGCTACGATAGTTCAGGAGTCGCGGTTATTGACAATAAACAGATAAACGTTGTTCGTGCATCTGGAAAAATTAAAGCTCTCGAAGACAAACTAAAGGACAATCCGCTCAAAGGATCTGTCGGTATAGCCCATACCCGCTGGGCCACCCATGGCGCCCCTACCGAAACAAACGCTCATCCGCACACCAGTTTCGACGGAAAAATTTCAATTGTCCACAATGGCATTATCGAAAACTATGCAAGCCTCAAGGCCAAACTCATTAGTGAAGGCATAGAATTCAAGTCCGAAACAGATACCGAAGTTGTAGCCCACCTCATCGCCCGCTATTACAATGGCGATTTAAAGAGTGCCGTTCTCAAAGCTCTCAAGCAAATTGAAGGTACGTTCGGCCTTGGCGTTATCTGCAGCGAAGAACCGAATGTTTTAATTGGCGCCCGCCGTGGAAGCCCGCTTATTCTCGGTATCGGTAACGAAGGTGATTTTTACCTTGCTAGTGACGTTTCCGCAATCATCAACCACACACAAAAAGTCGTTTATCTGGACGACAATGACGTTGTTCAAATTAAGGATAACGGATATTCCATCGTCAACATGAGCAGCCACGAAGTGCAACGCGAGGTCCAGGACGTCGAATTCGATGCAGATGCAGTGGCCAAAGGCGGATTCCCGCACTTTATGCTCAAGGAAATTTTCGAGCAACCCGAAGTACTCCGCAACACCATGCGCGGTCGTTTGCTCATCGCCGAAGGCAACGCAAAACTCGCCGGCCTCGATACCAACATCAAGGAACTCCGCAACATCAACCGCATCATCATCACCGCTTGCGGCACCAGCTACTATGCAGGCATGGTCGGTGAATACATGATTGAAGAATTGGCCGGAGTTCCAGTCGAAGTCGAATACGCTTCGGAATTCCGCTACAGGAACCCGATTATCAAGCCGGGAACACTCGTGCTTGCCATTTCGCAATCTGGCGAAACCGCAGACACGCTCGCCGCACTCAAGGAAGCTCAGCAAAAGGGTGCTACGGCTCTTGCAATTTGTAACGGCGTAGGTTCGACAATAGCTCGAACAAGCGATGGAGGAGTTTACCTGCATGCAGGCCCTGAAATCGGTGTTGCGAGCACCAAGGCATTCACAAGCCAAGTTACCGTACTTGCCATGATTGCGCTTTTGCTCGGTCGCCAACGCAGACTCAGCTTTGAAGCCGGTTCTGAAATCGTCAAGGATCTTTTGGAACTTCCAAATCTTGTTTCAGAAACACTCAAGCTCTCCGACAGCATTGCAGAAATTGCAAAGACGCTTTGCAAGGCAAACAACTTCTTATACCTCGGTCGCCACTTCTGCTACCCGGTCGCCATGGAAGGCGCCTTGAAACTCAAGGAAATCAGTTACATCCACGCTGAAGGCTACCCCGCGGCCGAAATGAAGCACGGCCCGATTGCCCTTATCGACGAGAACATGCCGGTCGTAGTTATCGCCCCGAAGGATGCGCTGTTCGACAAAATTATCAGCAACATCCGCGAAATCAAGGCTCGCGGCGGAAAAGTTATCGCCGTCACGACAGAAGACTGCCACCCGCTCGACGAAATCGCAGACCACATCATCACGGTCCCGAAGACCCGCCCGATGCTCATGCCAATTCTCACCTGCATCCCGCTCCAGTTGCTCGCCTACCACATCGCCGTGTTGCGCGGAAACGACGTGGACCAGCCGAGAAACCTCGCCAAAAGCGTGACGGTGGAATAAGGCTAATTCAGAATTAGGAATTCGGAATTAAGAATTACCAAAGCGCAAACCCCTCCCGATGTGGAGGGGTTTCGTTATTTACACACAAACTCATGAAATTTAATTCATAAAAAGGTCTATCCTTTAGGCGTTTGAGCCTGGATACACCTACGATAAAAAGCAGTCATTCTGCCCGTCTTTGTAACGATACCCGCTTTTTGCAACCGGCGAAGAGCCGCTTCCCTTGAGTGATCCATCGTTTCGATGGCGTGTAAAGTGTCTTTAATCAAATTCTCAGTCATAACATACCTTTTATGCCATAAAATACAATAAGGACGAATTTGTAGTCAAGAGGGCGTATTTTCGGGAAAAAAGTGCACTTTTAGAGAATTATAAAGAGGTTTTTACAAAAAGAAATTCCTTTATCTTTAAATTCTTTTATATTTCAAAAAAATGGCTGATTTTAGCAAATTCTTGTTTTTTGATTTGGAATATAATCCCGAAACGCAAAAGGTTCGGGAATACGGCTATATTCTAGGCGAAGAAGAAGTACGTGAAAAAAATACTGCAAAACTAGAACAAGCCGCATCAAAAGCAAAGTTCATCGTAGGACACAATGTACTTCGTCACGATGCCCCAATACTCCGGCAATATTTTTCTATTGACTTTCCAAACGTCCATGCACTAGACACTTTGATGTTATCATCGTTATTGTTTCCTCGCAAGCCATATCATAAACTACGCAAGGAATATCTGCACAATGAAGATGATCCATCAAACCCATTAGAAGACGCTAAGCTCTGCAAAAAACTATTAGGAGACTGTATTGAAAAATGGGAAAATTATCCATGGCAACTTCAATATCTACTATTTCAATTTCTAAAAAATGAGCCTGGCTTTGCACCCTTTTTTGAACTAGTCGAAACACCAAACCCAATAAAATTACGTTTAAAATCATCTGAAATTCAAAGATGGTTTACTGAAAATTACGAGAAAATAATCTGTTTGCATCAGAATTTTCAAAACGAATGGGTCACTCACCGAGCAGAGTGGTGTTTTCTTTTAACTCTTTTCCATGAAGAAGGCCCCAGTGATTACGTTCCTCATTGGGTGCGATATCAATATCCGCATCTTGAAAACATATTGCATCGCAGGCGCCTTGTTCCCTGTGGTAATCCACAATGTCCTTATTGTTCCGAACAACTAAGTTCCACAAAACAGTTAAAGAAATGGTTTGGTTTTGACAATTTCCGTTCTTTTAACGGAGAACAAATTCCCCTACAGCAACAAGTCGTAGAATCGGCAATGCGAGGAGAATCTTTGTTGGCGGTCTTCCCGACAGGTGGCGGAAAGTCTATGACATTCCAGTTACCCGCATTAATAGCAGGAACACAAATAGGAGCGCTAACAGTTGTAATATCTCCAATCGTTGCACTAATGAAAGACCAAGTTGACGTACTCGAAAAACGAAGACAGATTGGAGACGCGGCCTACATAAACTCAATGCTATCACCAGCCGAAAGAAAAGATGTCATTGAGAAAGTCAACAATGGCGAAAAGAATATTCTTTACATTTCACCAGAATCACTGCGTTCCAACACGACATTCAATTTATTGAAGCATAGACGCGTAGAACGAATAGTTGTTGACGAGGCTCACTGCTTTAGCGGTTGGGGACACGATTTTAGAGTAGACTATCTCTACTTAGCAGATTTTCTAAAAGATTTACAAAAAGAAAAGAATCTTGAAACTCCAATTCCTGTAAGTTGTTTTACGGCAACTGCAAAGCAGTCTGTGGTAGATGACATTTGCAACTATTTCAAGGAACGTCTAAATCTTGATTTGATCAAGTTCATTAGCCCTGCCAAACGTACAAACCTGACATACAAAGTTATCGAATCTTCGGAATCGCCTAACGAACGTCGAAAACAGTTGGTAAACGTTCTTCGTGATTATGACGGACCTAAAATCATTTACGCTTCCAAAGTCAAGACAACAGAATCTCTAGCCGAAGAATTGCACAATCGCGGTTTTGCAAGCGCCTGTTATAATGGCAAAATGGAATCCGAAAAGAAGATGACCATTCAAGACCAATTCCAAAATGGCGAAGTCGATACAATGGTTGCAACAACCGCATTTGGAATGGGCGTTGACAAAGATAATGTAGAGTTGGTCGCTCATTACGAAATTTCAAGTACGCTAGAAAATTACGTTCAAGAAGCAGGTCGTGCAGGTCGCGATCCTAAATTACAAGCAAGCTGTATTGCACTATTCAATCCCAAAGATCTCGACACAAATTTTCAAATTCTTCAGCAATCAAAACTTTCTGCTCAAGAAATTTCTGCAGTTTGGCGAGTTCTTAAAAAAGCCGCAGGCAATCAGAATCGCTTGATTATGTCAGCACTTGAAATTGCTGATCAATGCGGATGGACAGAAAAAGAAACAGATGTTAGCGTCAATACCACAAAAGTCAAGCTTGCCATTCTCGTTTTGGAAGAACAAGGATTCTTGAAGCGTAAACGTAATAGAACTCAAATGTACGGATCTTCTATTACAGTAGAGTCCGCAGAGCAGGCTCGAGAAGCCATTGGGTCTGAAAAAATAGAAGTTCCAAATTCTTCGGAAAACATCGCATACCGAATCATTCACCACATCATCAGCAAACGTTGGACACGATCTCCTGAATGCGCTCTTGACGAGCTCACTGTCAATCTAGGCTTAACAAGAGAGCAAGCCAACGACGGCTTACGTTTGCTGCGTTCATTACACCTTCTTAATGAAGACGATGACTGGAGCGCAAGATTACAAAGAAAAGGGAACGACACACCTCGTTCACTCTTAAAAGCGGCATACGAACTACAAGAGGAACTATTAAAAGCTTGTGAAGGCAAGGGAATTAACGATCGGTTTGTGTTAGACATGACCAAACTCAATTCCCTGTTGAACCAAAGAGGCGATGCAGTTGGTGCATCAACATCACGTCGCAATCTTTTTATATTCCGTGGTATTTTACGCTATTGGGCACATGAAAGTGTCGCCGAAATTCATCTTGTTGAAGCAGGCCATCAAGTTTATCAAATCGAATTTCTTGTTCCGCCAGAATCCGTCAAAGAAAATCTTAGAAGACAATGGAAATTATTTGACAAAGTCATTGACACCTTGATAGAAATGCAAAAGGAACAGACTCGCCAAAATGGAAATATTGTCTGGTTCTCTTTGAATGGCTTAATGAAAAGAATGTACAAGGAAAAAGGTGAAATAGCTATCGCTCGCATTGAGAAGCAAAAGCAGCTTGAATATGCACTTCTTTTCTTACATCTTGTTGGTTCTATCACGCTAGATCATGGTCTTGTTGTTTTCTATACCGGACTTGTCATGGAATTAAATCCAGAGGCAAAGCAACGGAATTTCACAGCAAAAGATTTTGAAATGCTCAACACCCATTATAAGCACAAAGCTGAAGCTATTCACATTGTTGGCGAATACGCTAAGATGATGCTTATTGATGAAAAAGCGGCACAACAATTGCTAGACGATTACTTCGTCATGGATATTGTCGATTTCCGTCTAAAATATATGCAAGGCATAGAACAGATGGAATCCGTATCCGATGAATTAAAACGGAAAATAGAAAGCGTCAATGACGAACAGCGCAAGATTATCAAAAGCCGTAAAAAGCACATTCTCGTAGGTGCAGGTCCAGGCTCGGGAAAAACGCACTTACTCGTCCATAAAGTAGCCTCTCTTTTATGGATTGAAGAAGCAAAGCCAGATTCAATTTTGTGCCTAACATATACTCGCGCAGCATGTCGTGAACTGAAAAAGCGCTTATTCGATTTAGCAGGTCCATTAGCCGCAAAAGTAAATATCACCACATTCCATTCACTAGCATTTTCAATTCTAGGAGTGCAAGGAAACAAGAAAGCTCTTGAAAATGCAGATGACGTTGTATCCAAAGCAGCAGAGCTTTTAGAATCAGGAGAAGAAGCCGGTGTAGGAGCACCCACAGTTATCTTGGTCGACGAATTTCAAGACCTGTCCGCAGGAGAATATCGCTTATTACGAGCCCTATACGATTTAGGAGAAAAAGATCCTCGCGTTATCGTAGTCGGCGATGACGATCAAAGTATTTTCGCATTCCGAGGAAGTTCATCTGAATACTTCCAAAAATTTGCCGACGAATTTCCTAACACAGAAAAATTCTATCTAACAACTAATTACCGTTCCGTTGCGGGTCTCGTCCGAGCAAATGCAAAATTACTCGAATTGATGACAGAACGCGTAAAAGAAGGTTCTCAACAACTCGCTTTAAAGCAAAGCCAAGCTGAACTTGCATTTTACGAAGAAGGCGACAAGGCAACTGCAGCATTCGGCGCAGCTGAAATTCTTGCACAAAAATTCAAATCAAATCCAACTGACTCTTACTGCATTTTAACCCGAGAAAATGCAGAAGCGTTCTTGGCAGCCGCAAAGCTTGAAGAAAAACAAGTTCCATACCGAAAGCTAAAAGGCCGAGATAAAGACAAATGTCCCATTGAGAAAACTCGAGAAATTTTAGGATTCTACGCAATTCTTCAAGAAGATCCGAGAGTAGGGAATTTTCCATGGAGCTCAAAAGAATTTAAGCACATAGCCGAGGACTATAAAGCAAGTCACCATGCAGAAAGTTCTTTTGAGTTTTTAGATGCGTTAGTAGATGATTTCATCGAAACAGAAACTGCTTGTGGCGAAGACTCCATTACTCTAGGCGATTTCAATCAGTATTTAAGCGAAGTTTCTTACAGCGACTTTACATCAAAAAATATGGGAACAGTTTCTATTGGAACAATGCATAGTGCAAAAGGACTTGAATGGGACAATGTTATTCTCGCGTTAGGCTCTTGGGTACTGAAAGATGCCGATGAAAAGAAAGCTCAGGAGAATTATCGTCTGCTATATGTTGCAGCCACCCGTGCAAAGAAAAGCCTAACTATTATCGGCGATGATAAAATGCTACCACGTGAATGGATTAGCCACTTTGCAAAACAAGGTAAAGTCAATAGTGTAAAAATTCCGAATGTTTTGCATATTGAAACAGGACTCAGTGATGTAAATCTTGGGCATCTTCTTGAAAATGAAAAAAACAGAAATCGAGTTCGATATATTCAAAGTAAACTTGAAACATCCCCCCTGCAAAGCGATGTCAGCGTGAATTTTAGTCAAGAATTTCACAGTTACAACACAAATCTGAACGGAAGACTGATTGCCGCATTTTCTAATGACTTTTCAAAAAAATGTATCGCATACCTACAAAGATACGGATACAAGCCTACTACAGCAACTCTTTCTCAAGTTGTCCGTTGGGTATCCGATGAAGGGCAAGAAACTTGGGTGCCACTATTTAGGGTTGAATTTTCTAAAAATTCTATCATTAAATAGCTAAATCACCCCACTTGTTTTTCCATATCGCATTTTATATATTCTCCAATAGTCAAGCTATAGTGGCAGGATAAGCCTGCGACAAGCCGTATTTCTTATATCTAAGGAATACGGCTTTTTTTTGTTATAAGGAAAAAAATGAACAAAAAGACCGAAAATACAGATGTCATCGTACAAAAACCACTCGTCAATTCATCCGTCGAAAAGATGATTCTAGTCATTCGCGACAAGCAAGTTTTGCTAGACCGCGATTTAGCGATGCTTTACGGAGTAGAAACGAAAGCGCTAAACCAAGCGGTTAAGCGAAATCAAGAACGTTTTCCTGAAAGAAACTGCTTTATGTTAAAAAAAGAAGAAGTTCCCGAATCTTTAAAGTCACAATTTGTGACTTTAAACGAGAGCGGCAACAAACGAGGCTTACACATCAAGAAAATGCCCTACGCCTTTACAGAACAGGGAGTTGCAATGCTTGCATCTGTTTTGCGTAGCGATACTGCCATTCGTGTATCCCTCCAAATTATGGACGCATTTGTCGAAATGCGACACACTCTGATGCAAAATGGAGGTTTGGTCCACCGCCTTTCCAATCTCGAGACTACGGTTTTAAGCCAAGGCACCAAAATTGGCGACCACGACCGTAAATTAGACGAACTTTTCGAAGCAATGGACCGAGGAGAACACCAAACAAAAGGGTTATATTACAACAATCAAATGTTCGACGCCTATGTATTCATTTGCGGATTGATCCGACAAGCAAAAAAGCGAATTGTCCTTGTAGACCGCTATGTAGACGAAAAAGTGCTCGCTATGATGCTCAAGCGAAACAAAGGAGTGTCGGTAACAATATACACCTACAACAAAAGCAAGGTATTCGAAGTTGATTTGGCAACATATAATGCTCAGTACATCGATTGTCCTATAAAAATACTACCGAGTTACGGCATGCACGACCGATTCTTATTTATTGACGACTCCGCTTACCATTTTGGCGCATCCCTGAAAGACTTAGGCACAAACACATTTTTCTTTAGCAAAGAAGATTTCACACTAGACGAAGTGCTGAAAAAATCAGAAGAAAAACGACAACTACTAGAGTACTTAGCAACCGAACAGTCAAAGAATACTTGACAGTTCAGATATTATACAAGAACGTAATATGCAATTTTTGCATATTACCTTTTCAAATTACAACCGGATATTTCCCCAAAAGTGATTTTTTTTACAGGATTTTGGGAAAATATATGCTAAAAACTAGGGATAATTCCCCAAATCTCATATTTTTAACAAGATTTGGGGAATTATGTATTTTTTAGGAATTGAAATTTTATTGGACATTTCTGTGAACATTCCTATGAACTTTCTATTTGTGGTTCATTTCCGTAATAGCAGGCAACAATTCCCCCAAACTCCCCCCGTCTAATTTCTATATTATCGCCCAATGGTTGATTCCGAAGTTCTTGAGCAAGAAGACTACGAGGTTAAAATCGGTTCGTTTAATGGGCCGATGGATTTGCTTGTCTATCTCGTTCAGAAAAAGGAAATGACGCTAGACCAGATTCCCATTGCAGAAATCGCAGATGACTTTCTCAAGTGGGTGAACGAGTATTCCGAAACAGACCTTTCCAAGGCGGGCGACTTCTTGTTTATGGCAAGCCGCTTGATGGCGCTCAAGGTGCAGGAGTTGCTCCCAGCCGAAGAACGCGATCCGGAGATGGAAGAGGAATACAACGAAGACCGCGAAAAGCTCATGAAGGAAATGTTGGAATACCAGCGTTTCAAGCAGGTCGCAAGCGGTCTCCAGGAAATGGAAGCGAAGAACTTCGGAACGTATTCCCGTGGGCGCCTCGAAAAGACGCAGAGCGATGATGACACGCTCGCCGATGCAAACATTTGGCAGCTTTTCCGCGCTTACCAAAAGAGCTTAAAGACAAAGATTTCCGAGACGATCCACCATATTGAATTGGACTATGTGACGATTCAGGACCGTCAGCAGGCGATCAACAACTTCTTGAACGTGCATGGACGTGCGCTTTTTGAAGACTTGCTCGACAACGATTCACACCCGATTGTCGCGGCGGTGACGTTCATGGCTATGCTCGAAATGATCAAGACGGACGATATCGTTTTCCGTCAGAGCGAACTTTTCGGACCGATTTGGATTTACCGCAAGAAGAACAATCCCGAGTATGCCGACGAAATGGCGCACGAGACTGTGTTCTTCAGCAAGGATCCCGAAGTCAAGTCGGGCCTTGTCGATACCATCCGCAGCCAGGCAATTGCACGTTCCAAGGAAAAGAGCGTGGGCGACCTTGCCGCGACGATGCGCGAGGCCGTCCTTTGGACGGAGCGTGGCAGGAACGTTACGGACGAAGACCTCAATGCAATGTTGGAAGGTCGCGAAGATATTTCCGAAGTGCAGGACAATCCGTTTGCCGACATGATTGCGGAAGCGGATGCCGCCGAAGGTGCAATGCAGGCAGCAAGCGCCCTCGCTGGAGACACAAGTGTTCCTGGCCAAGATGCCGCGCAGTCAACGAATCAAGTTCCCGCGCAACTCGCGACCGCAGAAAGCACAGAAACTGCACCGAGTCAAGATGCAAGCGACACAAGTCCGGTTCAAGATTTCGCGCAGTCCGCAGAGGCATCCGCTAGCGAAAACGCAGCAATTCCGGTTCAAGACTTCGCGCAATCAGCAACGAACACCGCAAGCGAAGAAGAATCAATTCCAGCTTTCGAATCGTCAAGCATCGAAGATGAAGCTCCCGTGCTTACGCAGGGTTCGATTCCAGAATTCGGGACAAACAAAGAAACTGATTTTGAGGAACGCGCCCACACGTTCGAACCGGTGGACGAACCCGAAGAAGTCGCGGATTTCGAAAGCGCAGACGATTCTATCAGCGAACCCACAATCGTAGCAGGCAACATAAACGATTTACAAGGCTTGAACGAAGATGCTGTCAAGCAGATGAGCGACGAAGAGTTTGCCGCCTTTATGCAAAAGGCCCAAGCTTTCTACGACAACTCTAGTTCTGCAACCGCCGCAACTACCGCGCAGTCTAGCGATGCACAGTGCACAACTTCCGCGCAATCAGCAACTCACTCTGCACAGCACTCATCAACTCCGGAATCGACATCCGCGCATTTTTCAAGCGATAACGATTCTCACACGCCGACGATTACAAAGTCTACAAGTTACGACTTTGCCGACGAAAAGCCGCACAATTCCTATAGCTCATATACAAAGTCCGCGGCAGTTCAATCCGTACAAAAAGATGAGCCCGAAGAAGACAAGTATTCTTCTTACAGTTTCGGCAACGAAATGACAGACGAGGAATACATCGCCTACTTGAATCGCAGTGCCCGCGCAAGCCGCAAAGAAGAACCAAAGTCCGCGACATCCACATCAAGCGCAGCACTCGAGAAGCCGGCCGAAAGCAAGCCCGCGAAAAAGTCCGAACGCAAATCATTTATGCCCGAAGATGACGAAGGCGGCATGACCGACGAAGAATACCAAGCCTACCTCGCCGAACACGGTGACGATGATGAAGACGAAGAAGGCCCCGTTGTTTACGGAGCCGGAAAAGAATAATCTTTTTTTAAAAGCGTTAGAGCAATTTTTTCACGCTCCAACTTCTCATTTTATTTCCATCAGGGAGTAAAATGTCTCGTTCATCAAATACTTCGAGACCGTTCTTCCTATAAAATGCAAGGTTTTTCTCGGAGTTTGTAAACAAAGTCAATTCTTTGCCGCCATGTTCGCGAATATAGTCTTCCCAGAAAGCTATAAACTTTGAACCAACTCCCATCCTCTGGTACTCCGGATCCACCGTGACAGAGCTCGTGTACCAAATGTCCGAACCGGCGTGCTGGTAATCGTGACAAGGCTTATTTGCCAATGTATCCATAGCAAGCCAAGCATTCACACGCTTAATTTTCACGCCCCAATACACCAGTAGCCAACCGTGGAGCAAAAACTGTAGGACAGACGGTCTCTTGTAATTCGGATCGTCGATTTGAGCAAAAGCCACCATCTTTCCATCGACTTTTGCAGTCAAAAAATGAGTCTTTCCAAAATTCGTCAGCCCCGCCCTATACTGCATGGACAAAAGCGCTTTGCGACGCTCTTCCGGATCAGGAAAAAAATTCGTAAAGTACTCATAAGTCATATAAGCTCTTGTCGCGAGCTCTACTGATTCCATCAGTTCTTCACGTTTCAATATACCAAACTCGATTTCCATAACATCGCTCCGTTCCATTCACACAAAATAGAGACTTTATTTAATCGTCTCGTCGGCCGCCAATAAGCCCCGCACGATATGCCCAGTAAAGCAACTGCAAGATAGAAGAAATTGCAGCGGCGACGTACGTAAGACCAGCAGCAAAGAGGACGCCCGAAACGGTATTGTATTCGCGCCCCGGAGCAACGACTTCCATGCGAGCAAGAGCTTTTTTAGCGCGAGCAGATGCATCAAATTCAACAGGCACCGTCACCAGCGAGAAAAGCGTTGCAAGCCCAAAAAGCACAACGCCCACGATAGCAAGAGATTGACCAAGCGCCTTACCCATGCCCATGAGCATAATGCCAATAATCACAAGCCACGGCCCAAGATTCGAACCGATATTTGCAGCCGGAACAATCGCCGAGCGGAGCCACAGCGGGAAGTATCCCTGAGCATGTTGAATCGCATGTCCGACTTCGTGTGCGGCAACACCTGCGGCACTTGCGTTGCGACCAGAATAAACTTCGGGTGACAAGTTGAGAGTCTTGTTCAACGGATTGTAATGGTCCGAAAGGAACCCCTGGTGCTTGAGCACTTTTACATCGGTAATGCCCGCTTCCATAAGGATTGCCTTGGCGACATCTGCACCCGAAAGTCCGCTAGAAATATTGACTTTTTGGCCTGCAGCAAAGCGTGTCTTGACAAGCAAAGATACGGCGCCCGAAAGAACGAGCGTTACCACAAGAATCAACATGTATAAAGGATCGAACATCATAGTTAGGTAATAGGTTTTAGGTTATAGGTTTTAGTTACTAGTTTCTAGTTACTAGTTAATAGTTACTCCGCCCTTCGGGCTAGTAACTAGCTTTTCATCATTACGTTTACACAAATGTAATTTACAAAAAGAATGGCAAAAGCGTCTGTGACTACGTCACTCTTTTTTGCTTACAGTATCCGTTTTTACATATCACCGGTGGTAAAATGGCTTTTATCGCGCAAATGTGTGAGGAACATTCCCAAAATCAAGTAGATAACTGACTGAATAGCAAGCAAATACAATTTTGGCGCCACATCGTAAATGTCTCCGCCCATTTGCTCAATCGAAAGCCAGGCGGGCACTGCAAAGGTACTCGGCAAGATGTACGAGATTGCCACCATCCAGTTCGGCATCAAATAAGCAGGCCAACTGAAATTCGCGAGGAACAGTATCGGAATGGATAAGTTCAAGAAAAGCTGCATGCTCGATTCACGGTGCAAAAAGACCTGTGAAAGACACATCCCGAAGTTAATGACCGACGAAAGGAACACAATTGCAAATACCATCATCGGCAAGAGTTCACCGCGACGCGGAAAATCAAAGAGGTTGTAGATAAAGCAATGGTAGAAGAGGATGAACCCGCAATAATGCAAGAAATACGCCAGCGAACGCCCCAAGTAACGATAAGGCAAACTTTCGTTCTCGACTTCGGAATAACGCTGGTTCCTGCGGAAACGACGATGACCGCGAGCGCCGCCCATAACGCAGATGCCGATAATCAACGATTGTTGCAATATCACCACGAGTACGCTAGGAACAACATAATTCGAGTAGCTACCTGTATTGTTGAACATTGTTTGTATTGATAGCGGCATCGGGTCGCGCATCGCCATCGCTTTTGCCGAGGGCACTTTTTTGCCAAGCGCAATGGCCTTGACTTTACTGACCGCACCGACCGTCAACGCACACGTCGAGAACGCGGTACCGATTGTACCATGGAGCATCACGTAGGCGCCATGCGTAAAGATGTTTATCTTTGTCGGCTTCTTGTTCAGCAAGTCCTTTTCCATGTTCTCTGGAATGACCATGAAACCAAAAATGTCTTCGCTCGCCATAGCGGTTTCCGCTTCGAGCATGTCATTGTAAACAGCCTTGACTTCGACCTGTTGCGTTGCAGATGCCATTCGCGTAAGTTCCCTAGACTTTGCGGAATGGTCCAAATCTACGACCGCCACCGGCACACGAGTCACAGTCTGATTCATATACGCCGTCGGATAATAGAACGCATAGAGGACCCCAGCGACAACAAGCAAAAGCACTGCCGCAGGATCAGTGAAGAACAACTTCCATTCCGTCAATGTCACTTTCAAAAGACGACTAATCATTTTTTCGCCTCCTGATTTTCTCTAGCACACTTTTAAACAGCGCATCTACGGTAATCTCGCCATTTTCTTCGACAACGACCGGCATTTGCGAATCGTGTTTCAAGCGGTACTGCCAGCGGAGCACCATCGTAAGACAGCCAAATAGAGTCCAGAAGAGCGCCATGCCAGCCATCAACTTGATGACCTCCCAAGATGCAGCCATACCGACATCGCCAAGGAGCATCATGGACTGCACACGCAGCACATGCGTTAGCGGGAGCACAAACGCAAAGCAACGCACTGCAAATGGCATTGCCATCACGGGGAACGTCTGACCGGCAAATGCAAACGCAGGGCCGCCAATCACGCCCGAAACGCCTGTAGCAATACGCATCACGCCAGTCACACCTACAAATACCATTCCCGCCCCCACACAGCAAATCACCATCAAGAGTTGCGCCACGGAGACCATCACAAATTCTTCAAAGCCCATCGGCATGAGCATGCGGTGCGTGTACGCATAACAGCCCATGTATTCAAGCCAAAGAATGATAACGGCAGGAACAAATGAAGCAACGCCAAGCGTCACCCAAGAACGTTCTGCATACTGGTAAAATTCACGAACGCGCTTGTCACGCAACGGGAACGAAGCGATATATACCGCTACAAGCATGGCCGCCAAGTGGAACATGGCAGACACAAGCCCAAGCGCCAAGAATCCCTGATAATTGCCTTCGATATTACCGACTGAATGGATTTCTGTTTTTATAGGATCTTCAAACGAAGCGGTGAAAAGTTCCGAACCCACATCGGTAAGAACTGCACGAATTTCCTTTGTTGCAAACATGTTCGTGAGGTAATTTTGACCGCTGGAATAAACGGGAATCACAGGCGCTTCAAGGCGGAGTGCACGGCGTTCCAATTCATTCGGGAACACGATAAACGTTTGCAAATCACCGCGAATGACCGCATGTTCGCATTCGCTCATGTCATGGCACAACAATTTCACATCGAGCACCGGGCTAGACTGGAGAGCCATTTCCAGCCTATCAGCGAGCTGGCTATTATCTTGCTTGACAATACCAATCGGGATGTGCTGTACAATTTGAGAAGAGAACATCTCCAGCATGAACACGGAGACGCCCACGGGAAGTACAGCAAGAATCATCCACAAAACAAGTTTGTGGCCGAAATAAATCTTCCCAATTGTCTTTAAAAGGCCTTTCAGCACAATAACCTTCTATCCAAGCTTACTGAATGTCGTCAACAGGGAACAGAACGCTCATGCCCGGGCGGAGGTTCGGGACCTTGTGGGTCGGACGCATACGGACTTCGAACGTCTTGAGGTCAAAGCCCGAGCTTTCCTTGGAGCTACGCCATGTGGCATAATCGCCGACAGAAGCAATGTAGCTTACGACCATTTCAACCGTCTTGTCGAGAGCCGGAACCTGGAGATAGAACTTTTTGCCCTTGAACACATTCTTGAGGTAATCTTCGCGGAGGTGGAAAACCGCCCAAGAATCGTTCAAATCTGTAACCGCAATAATCGGCATGCCGGAGCCAACGACTTCGCCTTCTTCGGCAAGTTTCAGCGAGACTTCACCAGAAATCGGTGTGCGGATCCTGGTTTCTTCGAGGTAGGCATCAACTTCGGCATTGGCACCTTTTGCCTGCAACACAAGAGCGTTTGCGGCAGCCTTGTCTTCGCTACGGGCACCGGCAAGAGCCTGATTGTATTGGGCACGGGCGGCATCGGCAGCAGACTGAGAAGCCTTCATCTGCGTTTCAGCTTCGTCACGTTTCTGGAGCGGGAGCACACCTTCGTTGTAGAGTTTTTGAACACGGTTGTAAGTGTTCTTTGCAAGTGTTGCAGCTTCTTGAGCGCGGTCCGCCATTGCCTTGAGTGCAGTAATATCTTCGCTACGGGCACCATTGCGAGCCTTGCTAGCCTGAGCCTTGGCGGCACCGAGAGCACCCTGAGCCTGAATCTTTTTCGCTTCGATTTCCGGGCTGCTAATCACAGCGACCAAAGAATCCTTGCGAACCATGTCGCCTTCGTGAACTAGCAATTTTTCAATGCGGCCCGGAACCTTGCCAGCCACAAGCACGCGGCGGGCTTCCATCTGGCCTTGCAAGAACTGTTCGCGCGGTTGCGTTGCAAACTGTTGGAGCTGGGAAATTCCCATAATAACCAACACAATCAAAGCAAGTACAACTATAACTTTTCCAATCATCTTTAACGCGTTCATTATTTATTCTCCGTTTCTAAATTTTCGGTTGCAGCGTTCGTCGAAGCATCAACCGGTTTTTCTACAACAAGCTGCTTGGAAACAAGAACCGTCCCTGCCGTCGAGACCTCGCCCGCTGCTTCGAGAAGCCCAAGCCAAGCAATAACGGCATCGTAATGAGCCTTGAGGTCGGCCACCTGCAAGCGGGAAAGCGCAAGTTCCGCATCCACCACATCAAGGCCTGTTGCAAGCCCAGCTTCGTAGGCCTTGTTCTGGCTGCGCAATGCTTCGTCGGCAAGCTCGCGCGTCTTGGCGAGGCTTGCAAGCCTACCCTTTGCATGTTCTAGTTCGCGCCAACGCTTTTCGACCAGGAGTTTCAAATTGTCAATCGTTTCTTCTTCGAGGCTACCCAAGGAACGGTCCATGGCCTTTGCAGAACTGACCTTGGCGCGGGTATCGCCACCCTTGAAAATGTCCCACTGCAACTTAGCGCCAAGCGCCCATTCCGGTTCCAAAAGCGTCAAATCCTTCGTGTAAAGTTCCTTGTAGCCAAACAACGCAACAGTCGGGAAATAGTCGGCACGAGCAGCTCTAATCGCATTCTGATTGCGTTTGCGTTCTATGCGCAACTGACGGAGCCCCGGATGTTTGTCAATGGCAAGCGCCTTGAATTCATCCATCGTGCGGATACCTTCCGGAGATTCCACCGGCGTCGTTGCGGTAAGGCTTGTGTCCGTGTGCAAGAGGCTTGCAAGCGCCATACGGGCCAAGGACTGGTCACGGAGTGCATCTTCGTATGCGTTTTCAGCTTCGGCCAAGGCTACTTCGGCACGGAGGCGTTCGGTCTTGCTAATCTGGCCGCCTTCTTCAAGTTTCTTGGAGCGTTCCAGATGTTCGGCAAGGTCCTTCTTGGTCGTTTCGCGCATTCCTACGAGCTCTTCGCACAGGCGAAGCGTAAAATACTTTGTCGCCACATCCATGAGGACCGTGTTCTGCGCCATTTCGAATTCAGCCTTGCGGGCGTTCACATTTTCCTTGGCGGCATCGTAAGCGGAATAAATCTTGAGGCCTGTAAAAATCGGCCACACAACGGTAAGGCGAGCGTTAAAGAACCAATCGTCTTGCACCTTCATGTTGAAATCGGCATCGTTGATATTCTTTGTCGCTGCAGCACCATACTGTTCTGCAGTCTGCTGGGCAAACGCTTCCGGAGAACTTGTGCCGATTTTTTCTTTAAGCGTTTTTTCTGCAAAAGCCTTTGCCTGGGCTTCAGGCAATTTTTGAGCAAGAGCACCCTCGTAAGCCTGCTTGTAGCCATCCGAAGCCTTGTTATAGGCATCGATATAAGCCTTGGAATAAGCGGCAGCGCCAGCAATATCGCCAAGCGGTTGCTGGATGCGGCCAAGATCTATCGAAATCGGGTCATTGATTTTAGTAATGCCCGCCGAGAGGCTTACCGTCGGGAGGAAACGGGCAAAAGCTTCATCCTTGCCACTTTCGGCAATGTCCACTTTCGCCTTTTCAGCCTTGATTTTGGAATTGTTGGCCATGGCCATATCCAGCGCATCTTGCAAAGAAAGCGCTGCAGCATTACAGGCCACGCAACTACTGAGAATAAAAGCAAAGTACCGTTTCATAGCTACATTAATAATACAAAAAGATGTCAACAGTAGCAATTCCAAAAAGGCGCAATCCACTCATGTAATAAAAAAAGTTCCGACAAAATGTCGGAACTTTTGGCGTAAAACTCAAAAAGAATAATTGTAGCTGTGAAATGACAGGATCCCCTCCCGCGTTTCACTTGGTCGAGGATGACTGTACGAGTAACTTTACTTGCCCGGAGTCGGATCCGCTAGAGTCCAATTGGCATAGCCATAACCCATCGTGGTAAAGTCCTTACGATTGAGGCTTTTGCCCTTGCCATCGGAATCGGTCATGCCCGGCCAGCGGTCACTATAGAGCGTCGCGTCAGAAATTTCATAATACCACTGCTTATCACCACCATTTTCCACAAACGAATACGGCTTCTTGACGGCAACAGTTTCACCACGGTTCGAGAGCTTACCTGCATAGAAACGCACAGGAATAGCATCAGGGATCGAGAAGCGAGTACGAATCAGAGATTCCTTGGGCTTAAGGGAGTCGTTAAACAGCACCATTTTTCCACCTGCAGGAATCACATCGCCAGCAGCAAATTCCATATTCACGCCTTCAATTTTCCAGCCATGCGGTGTATTGTTCACACTTTCGACCAAATTAACAGCTTCCGTTCCCTTATTCACAAGTTCAAGAAATTCCACGTCATTCAAATCATTTTCATTTTCATGATAATGGATTTCACTGATGAAAATCGGGCCTGCCTTGAGAGCAGAGTTTGCGGCGCCCGGAGTTTCTGTAGCCATGGCGCCCTGGGCAACCGTTCCACCAGCCACTTCGACAATGCCGCTCGACTGCTTACCGGCAAAAATCATCAAGCTCGATTCCTTACCAGTGCGAGCACCAGCAACGACTTCGTACAGATAAATTTCATCACCATTGTCGCTTAAGAAAAGGCCTTCGCCAAACACATCGGCAGTCGCTTCAAGCAGCAAGTATCCCTTGGCAGGAACAACCGTATTAGTTCCGCCCACAGTCCACTTTTTGCCCTTACGCTTAGATTCGAGTTCCCAACCTTTAACATCAACCGGGGCATCGCCATAGTTGTAAAGTTCGACCCATCCTTCAGTCCCGTTAAGCACAAACGGTTTGATTTCGTTCACGCGGACAGTCGATGCATCGAGAACTTTGTCGCCACCTGCACACGGGCTGCCATTTTCGACAGCGCTTGGTCCCCATGAAGACGGGTCGGCTTCGTTACCAGAGCCTCTATACACAAGCGTACGGCCCTTGCCATTGGCAAGGCTCGGCCATGGCGGCAGATTGCTAAATGCTGCACTCACGTCGCCCTCGCCCTTGAGCTTGACTTCGACAACATCGCCTTCATTGACAAGCTTTGCAACAGCGTTCGTCTTGGGATCATTATCCCACGGACCAAAGACGCGGCACCCAGCAGGCAAGTTGCTATATGTCTTCTTGAACAAATCCACATCGTTCGTTACAATAACGTACTCATTGTTCTTCAAAGAACCCGGAGGGAACGAGAATGAAACAGCGCCATCCAAGCGAAGGTTATTCGCCAGCATATCTTTAATATCAGGGCCTTTCTTGATATAGACTTCGACCCATTCCAGCGCAGAACCACCCGGAGCGTTGTACATAATTTCGGAAACGCCCATGTTCGTAATCGTGGAATCCGTATCATCTTCAAAATTTGAGCTCGACGACAGCATCGGCCCATCAACAGAAGACGATGAAACCTCTATTGCAGATGAAGTCGGACCGACATCTCCGCTACTATTCGGCACAATTGTTGAGCTGCTCGAAGCAGGATCCACCACCGGAGAAGAGGGGCTGTCATCAGAGCATGCAGAGAACATGCCGATTACAGAGACACAGGTGCCAAGGGCAAGCAATTTTTTTGTATTCATGAGCGCCTTCCTTGTTTTATAGATTAAATCCATTTTAGAAATTTCCCGCGAGTCGAGTCCAGTACGGGCTCTTGAAACGTCGCGGATTTTCGTAAACACGTTTCCATTCCGCAGCCGCATTTCCGAACTTGGAGAATGCACCGTGTTTTAAATTCAATGCACGAATCAGGTCGAACATCCAGTACGGCATCTGGGCCGCCGGGCACTTGAGTTCAAGAACGGCATCGGCCCCCGGCTGGAAGAATCGCGGGAGCCCCGTGGAGTGCATGTAGTGCGGGTCCACAGTGTAGTCAAAGCCGTTTTCTTCGCGGAAGCGCATGCCGGTGTCAATGGTCACACGTGAATACTCTTCGCGGAGCCCGAACCATGCACGACGCTTATACTGCGTCAAAAGACGCGGGTGTGCGCCATGGAGTTCAGTCTTGTACAAGAAATCCTTGAGATACATGCGGTCTTTATCGCTCTTGCACGGCCATTCCTCGGGCTTCATGTGCCAGACTTCACCGGGGTTGATACCCTTGATCGTTGCACGGCTCTTGTAGCAGATGTTGCGAATCTTACGCTTGACTTCGAAATGGAACGTACCATCCTGAGCGGGGTGTTCACCGTACGTGCGGATACGCATGTTGAAACGGTCCAGGAGCTGTTTCTTTTTCCAGCCGAGGAACGTCCACGTCGGTGTGTCCAGGTAGAGGTTCGTAATCCAGTAGAATCCACCCGGAGTAATCTTGGAATAGTAGTCTTCTTCGCAATACGGCGCCAAGAACGCACCAATCCGGTCCGCCCATTCGACGGGGATATGGTACTTCAGTTCGAAGCGTTCGAGAAGACTAAATCCGCGGGCTTCTGCCATAAACTACCTGATTCCTTCACGAAGATGGTTTGCAACATCCTGACGAGCAAGGCCACCAGCGTAATCAAGCAGAGCCAAGTAACGTGCAAAAATATCGTATTCAAGCTTTGCAGCCTTCAAATCGCTTTCGAGAGCGCTTTCACGAGCGCGGAGGAGCAAGAGCGGATCGGAACCGGCCTTGTGAGCAAACTGTTCCATGAAGCCGCTGGCGTTCACCTGTTCGGCATAATCCTTCAAGACCTTCCACTGATCGATAAGCGCGAGAACTTCTTCAGTGAGGCGAGCGACCTTCTGGTTCACTTCGCGAACTTCGTCCAAGTACTTGCTTTCGGCATCGAGCTTTTCGATCTGTTCACGGAGAGAAGCATCCTTGTTGCTGTCGAAGAACGGCAAGCGGAATGCGAGGTTCAAGAAGAACTTGTCCGAAGTCTTGCGGTCATCCGTTTCAGGGACAATAGCTCTCAAGGTATATCCCAAGGCCTTGTCGTTATCCCATTTGCCGTTGCAATCACCATCAATTATTTCGCCAGGACAAGCTCCAGATTTTGTCATAAACTCATTCCAATACTTGCCATATTTATCTTTACTCACATCACTATAGTCCAAGTCCTTGTACTTTTCCATCAAGGATTCAACCTGGAGCGAGTAACCGATACCGACATGAGAAATGTAGTTGCGGTCCTTGCTGGCGTCCTGCATTGCCTTGGAAATATCGGAATCGCGCTTGCCCTTGGCAAGAGCCACAAGCGGGAAGCTTTCGTCAACAGTCACACCATTCTTCAGAAACTCGGCAAGTTCTTCCATCGTCGGGAGGAAGGCCGAATCCAATTTAACATTGTCATATTCAGGAGCCCAAGCCAGCATTTTAAGTTCGGCATCGCGGAGCGCCGTGCTGTCCGAAAGCAAGTTTGCCTTGAGCGAAGCGTTCTTCTCGAGCGATGCCATCAAATCTTCGGCATTGAACGAAGCGGACCCCGACTTAAGGTGGAGCACCTCGATACGGTCCTGAATAACCTGCAAGAGTTGCTTGTTGATTTCGTTAATTTTCTGGCGCAACACATAGCGCACGCCGCGTTCGTAACGGTCGTAAAGGAGGATCGAGCGTTCAACGGCAAAAGAGGCCTGCTGGTAATTCTTAACCGCCTCATAGTGAGCCTTGTCAGCAGCGCGTTCGCCAAAAGCCTGCGGAGTCACGCGGAGTTCAAAGTCGTGCTTGGCAAAGCTAAAACCATCCATCTGGTAGCGGAGCTCAACCTTGTCCCAAAGCTTGAGATTCCGAGCGGCAGAGGTTGCCTCGGCGCGTTTTTCCGCGGCCTGGTATCTCGGGTCCGTTTTTGCGGATTCGATAAGCATCTCCCAATTGAGGGGGCGTGCAAAAACAGCTGCGGAAAGAGCCAGTGTTATTAACGTTACTTTTTTCATTACTTCTTAGCCTTCTGTTGCTGTTTTTCCAGGTTGCGCTTGCTCGTTTCGGTGATGGTCACCATTTCGCCAAGCAAGAACTGATTTTCTTCCGGGATCTTGATGGTCACTTCACGACCATAGACTGGAATTTCGGGCATTTTCCACATGCGGGTCGGGAACGGCACGATGCGGCTCGAAAGGCCAACCACTTCGCCAATCACAGCCTTGCCCTTACCAGTAAGGGAAGTCACCTTCACGGCTTCGCCGAGGTTCGTGTTTTCGTAAATCTGTTCGTTGATATAGCCGCGGATAAGCGTCGGGGACTTGTGAGCAAGCGTCACAATAGGAGCAAAGCTAGAGACCTTTTCGCCATCGCGCACGTTCACATCACCGACAACCCAGTTTTCCTTGGCAATCTGGGTGAGTTCCTTCTGTTGCTTGCGAAGTTCGGCCAGTTCCTTGCGGATGTTTGCCGCTTCGGTCTTGCCGCTAGACTTCTGGAGCTTGTTGCTGCCACGGAGGAGAGCAATCTGTTCATTAGCGCTCTTGGTTGCAAGAGCAAGTTCGTTCTTGAGACTCTTGATGCGCATTGCCATGGCGTCGTTGCCATCGGCCTTGGACTTCGAACCCTTGAGACTTGCAAGCTTGGCAGAAATAGCCTTGTTGCTTTCGTATTCCGATTCGAGCGTGCGAATTTCGGCAGAGAGCGCGAGACGGCGGGTTTCGAGGTTCGCCTTGACTTCGGCCACCTTCTGGTCGATTTCGGCAGAACTCAAGTTGCTGCGGCCTTCGAGAGCATCAAGTTCACGGGTGAGTTCAGCAACGCGGAGCGTGAGGTCCGGACGGTTGATGACAACAATCGTATCGCCGGGCTTGACCTCTTGACCTGGAACCACGTAAATCTTGACGATTTCGGTGGGAGACGGGAGGCTGATAATCGTTTCGCTAGATTCAGCAATGCCACGGAACATAGCCGCCTTGCCCTGGTAGATAAAGCCAAGCATCACGGCAAAGAGCACACAGAGAATCCAAGCAATAGAAAGCTTGTGGGTATAGACGTAAGCGACACCCGCATTGTTCTTGTGAGTATTCCAGAAATTGTCGAGAAGATCTTCAAGTTTATTCATTTTTCAAACCTCCTTACATTTCCGTCGTTGCGTCTTGCATCATGAACTGGACATCCGAAATACCTTCGACCTTCGAGAGAAGCGTGAGGATTTCGGCAGCAGGCTTTGTTGCACGGAGGCGGATCTGGTAAGCGACGTCCAAGCGGGCTCCGCCATCGACTTCACGCATCGTAATCAAAATAAAAGTCTTTAAATTACCCTTCATGATATCTTCAACCTGGCCACGGACCTTCGGTTCGTTCGGGAGAGCAAAGCGGAGCATACCGTCAAAGAAGTGCTTGGTACCAAGACCCGTGCGAGAAAGGAGGAACGCCACACAGCTAAAGGCAATCGTACCGCCGACCGCGGCACCCCAGGCGTAAACACCGCAACCGATACCGGCGCCAAGTGCGGCAAAGATGAACATGATATCACGAGGATCCTTGAAGCTCGTACGGAAGCGGACCACCGAGAGGGCACCCATCATGCCAAGACCACGACCAACGTTATCGCCGATGGCCTGCATCACCATTGCGGCAACCACTGCACTGAGCACAATGCCCTGCACAAAATTTCGCGAGTAAGAAAGACCAAGGAAAGTCTTCTCGTACGTCCATGCAATCGTAGAAGACAGGATGAAAGCAAGGATCAAGGTGTAAGCAAGCGTAATGATCGTTGCATTTGTTGTGCTGGACTGGACAGCAAGAAGGTCAAGCATAGTAACTCCGTTAATTAATTCTTTTTTTTAGCCTGTTCCCCCAAAATCTACTTAAAAACAAGCAATTCACACTCGCAATTTTGTAAATAATGGACTAACAAAAAAATTACAATCCGCTTTTTTATTCCGGATTTGGGCGAATCTCACCCAATTTTTTTATTCCAGGCTGTAGAACCCACGCTAAAAATAATAAAAGTACATTTTTCGTTCTTGAAAAAAATAATTACACGTTGGTTACTCTAACAACGCATTGAGGAAACCGCAACAACTGTTTATTTTTGGAAACAAACCAACGATTTGCAGACGATTGATACCAGCAGTTTACAAAGTCTGGTTAATAGAAAGTTACAAAGAAGTCTCCGCGGAGTAACGGCGAACCGAATGGAGCAATTGGGGGATTCGGAGTTTAAAATTCGAAGTTTAGAGTTCGGATGTCGAAGAGCCTTCCGAAATTTTCCAAAACAAATACGTTCACATTCAAACATACACTCAAACCTTTAATTTCATATATTTATTTGTAATAGTTGGAGAAGTTTATGCGGAATACGTTATTTTGTCTACTTTGTGGAATTTTATTTTTTTGGCTGTAGCGAGGAGAATCCTTTTACTATTTTCGCAAATTCATCAAACGATGAATCATCTAGTTCAATCTTTGTAGAATCGTCATCTTCAGAAGAATTTAGATTATCATCGTCTTCATTCGACATGTTCTCCAGCAGTTCCGAAATAAGTTCTTCAAGTTGGCCCCAATACTCTTACGGAGAATTAATTGACAAGCGAGATGGTCAAGTTTACAGGACCATCAAAATTGGCGATCAGACGTGGATGGCAGAAAATTTGAATTATGCCTATCCACATAAAATTCGCGATTTGGATTCGGCAAGCTGGTGCTACAACAACGAGCCCGACAATTGTGCAAAATACGGCAGGCTATACATGTGGGAAGCAACAATGGACTGCAACGCATTTGAATACACGGATAATTACTATGATTACGATTCTTTTTGCACCGAACAGGTTTACAAAACAGAAGAATCTTTTAATTTCTATCGCGGAACCTGTCCTGAAAATTGGCATATTCCATCGCATGACGAATAGCCTTTGCTGAAAAGTACAGCAAACAACTTTGCAACGGATTTAAAATCGACTGTTGATTGGCGCGATGACGGAAACGGTAGTGACATCCTGGGATTCAGCGTCCTCCCTGCAGGTGAATGCAAAGCTTATTCTGGAGGAGAATGTACTAGAATAAGAGAAAAAACATGCTTTTGGACAACCAGACAAATAGACCGCACCATACATGATATTACCCCAGAAACTTGGAACGATTATTTCTGGGCAAGCATTTTCTGTCTTACAGCAAACAGCAAGGATATTTCTAACGAAGTAATCGATAAATTTGATTATGCTCTTTCCGTCCGCTGCGTGAAGGATAATTAAGCACCGTACTTGCGACATGGAATGTATGGATCCTCGATTCGCGAGGATGACGGGACACGCGTGGATGACTTAGCAAAAGAAGTCCTCACAATTGTGAGGACTTTTTGGGGTGTTGAGGAGTGTTTAATTTACAAGCCGTTTTTATTGAATAGCGTGTAGCCACGCACGAGACCGTCTTGGAAAAAACGAACAATGTAGTTACCGTTCTTGAGGCCCGCAATATCAACCGTGAAGTTGTTTGCGCCGGCGGTAAGCATCTGCGAGAGTTTTAGGCGCCCGTCCATCGAATAGATTTTCACGCTTGTCGTTTTTGCAAGCGGAAGGTCCGATGCAATTTGGAGAGTCTGCGAAGTGGCTCGCACGCGGAATCCCAGGTTCACTTTGGCGACCGGCGCAATGTCCGTCGGCGGGTCAACAACGACCGGCTTTGGCTTGTTGCGAAGGAGGCGCACGCCAAAGATACCGCCCACCATTCCAGAGCTTGCCGAGAACGAGATGCGCACGATTTTTTTATTCTTCACCATTTTGTCCGGAATCGGGTACGTCACGTTCACAAATTCATCCTTTTTCCACTTGCCCGAAATATTCTCGGTCACGAGCTTTTCTCCGTCAATGGAGATGTCGAATTCACGAGTGCAGCCTTCGTTGCCCCAGTAGCGCACCATGAGGCTTAAGGAATCTTCGCTGTTCGTCTCGAATTCGTAGCTGATGAGGCCGCCATCGCCGCCCGAGCACTTGCCAGCGTCGCGGTAGAATTCGCCTTGGTGCGTGCCCGAAGTGGAATTTTCGATTTTCATCTTGTGATCAACTTCTGGCTGTTGCTCGCCGGGAGCGACTTTGTCAACGGTCTTTTCATCAAGCGCCAAGGCCTCTTTTTGTTCTTTTTCCAAGCGGTCAAGAATCGAGGGATCTGTCAGCACCATCCAGTACATCATGTAACGAGCATCGTGAACTTCGTAGAAGGGCTGCAAAAGCAGGTTTGCGTCTTTTTGCTTTGCGAAGAGGTAAGGCGCCTTGAAGTGCATCGGCTCGCCCTTCACGGGTTCCACCTTCGACGGGATATCTTCTTTTTTGCTTGCAAGCATCGGCGCCTGATCCAACGATTCCAACGCTCCGGATGCGATATGGCTCCAGCGGCCATCATCAGCAACAAGACCGTTCAAGTTCGCAGTACCCGTCTTTGCAGAAAGCACAATCGGGCCATGCAAAAGCGCTACGTAATCGGTCACGCCCGGCAAATCCTCGACATGCGTGTACATCGGGTAAAGCACTTCGACGACATCACCAGACTTCCAGGCCTTCCCTGCTGAAACATAGCTCGACGGCGTAGATTTTTTCACAACGGTATCGCCATTGACAATGACCTTGAATTCACCTTCCTTGACCCAGTACGGATGGCGAATTTGCATGTCAAATTCACCGCTACCCGTAATCGTAAACTTGGAAGATTCACCCTTCGGGAAGGCGGTCTCTTGCTTGATTTTTACGCTTTTGTCTTTCCAGTTCAAGACGGAAGCCGCAAAGAGGTTTACGTAGAGAGCATCCTTGTCTTTCGTATAAATAAACTGGTTGTACTTTGCCGGGTTTTCCATGCCGGAACCCACGCAGCACCACATGCCCGCATTGACCTTGGAATACACGCGGTAATGGCGCGGACGAGCCGGGGTGAAGTAAACGTAGCCGCCATGCGTCGGGTGGATTGTCGAAAGGATATGGTTGAAAAGCGCACGTTCATAGAAATCAGTGTAATGCGCATCATGCTTGATGTTGAAAAGGCGCTCCGTCAGCTTGAGCATGTTGTACGTATTGCAGGATTCAGGACCTTCACGTTCTTCCACGAACTTTTTATGGTTGTTGAGCGCCGGGAAATGTTCCGAAATGCTGTTGCCGCCAATGGCGATACTGCGTTTATTCACAACTGTCTGCCAGAAGAAATCGGAGCCCTTCTTGAAATTCTGATCGCCGGAAAGTTCAGCGATGCGTGCGAAACCAACAACTTTAGGCACCTGCGTATTGGCATGCACGTTCGTCAAGTTGTCGTTCCCTTGCGACATCGGGTCCAAAAGCCACTTGTGCGACCACTTCTTTGCCGCGTTCAGGTACTTCTCGTTTTTCGTGAGGTAGTAAGCGTCCGCATAGACTTCAGGCATACCGCCATGTTCCGTGCCGAGCATCTGCTGCATTTTGGAATCGTTGAGACCGTCCGTAATCGTAATGCCCCAGTCGCAAAGCGCCAAGAACATCGTCTTTGCTTGCTCGTAGCCCGCATAAACGTAAGCATCGCGGAGGCCCGCATAGAGCTTGTGGATATTGTACCACGGCACCCAATAGCCGTTCTGGGCGCCCGCATTGCCGCTCTTCATGCTGAGCCACATCTTTTTGCCGTTGGGAACGCCACTGATATAGCCCTTGAAATTGTTGTCCTTGGAATTCTGGTCCTGGATTGTCTTGAGTTCTTTCAAGATGTATTCGAGGCGTTCCTTGACTTGGACGTCATCGTTATCGGCATAATGCATGGCCAAAGCACTCAAGTAATGCCCAAGCACGTGGCCGTCAAGCCCTGCCCAGTTCGGGAACTTAGAAGCCTTGGGCCTCATTCCCGCTTCTTCGTAGAACGGAGCAAGCAAACGGTCCACATCGTAGCTAAGGAGCGTTTCGACGTTCAAATCCTGACGTTCCTTCAAGACGCCATCCAAAAGTTGCACATCCGACAATGCGAACATGTCAGGGTAGAGCACATCCTGCGAAAATCCGAGACTGCAAGCGACTCCCATCAGCGCTAGTGTCGTGCGTAAACGTTTACCAAACCATCCGAAATTCATTGTTTCCACCTTTTTTGATTATTAACCCTTACCCAGAAAATAAACAGAAAAAAAGGCGCCCCTTAAGGCGCCTCTTTAAATAGTTTTGACAATTCTACAAAAGGGTTTTACAAACCAAAGGAATTTATAGAAACACTCTCACTGCAATCAGATTTCGATTCCAAGGTAAATTCGTCTAAGACAGAATCAAAAGCGGCGTTTCCTTCCGTGTATGCGCAATAAGCATCTAGATTTCCTTTATCATCGCATGATCCAACAAACAGGTCCTCTGCGGTTTTAATCAAACACAAACTTTTGAAATTTTCAAAGACAGTTTCACATTCAGCACCGAAATTATTCAACACAATACTCCGTTCTACACGATTGCCCGGTCCAAGCTTGAACTTTGTAGAATACGTTTTTGCATCGCTTGCACAAGAAGCAGCCGCTCCTTTTTCGTTACCATAAACATAAATTCGACCATCTGATTTAGAAGCTGCGCCACTCTTAATTTCAATAGCTACAACTTCAGTAACCTTCGTATCGAATGCTATTTTAACAGATTTTGACAATCCTTCCTCGCCAGCCGACGAACTGCTTTCCGGATCTACACTAATCTCTGGCGGACCAACCCAAATATCACCTGAAGAACTGCTGCTTTCCAAAGAACTACTATCCCCCCCCCCTGCAAACGGATTTGCGTTTGGGTCAACAGTTCCACTAGAGCATGCAACCAATGCAAGCCACGATACGAATCCAATTAAATAAAAACTCTTTTTAAGCATGTTTCTTCCCAACTATTTTATTGGTGACGGGAAAAAATTGAAAATTAATTCTACACACTTGATCAAAATTACCACAATCGTTCGCAATTGCAACTACTTTTTTGCAACAAGCCTTAATTTCTTCGACAATTCTCTTATAAGCGTCCTGATTTACGCCAAGCGTAATGCCGTTAAAGAAGCGCTCGCTTACAGAATAGCGGTCCACGGCTCGGGCAGCCATAATCGCCATCTCTTTGTGCATAGCCCGGATCGCAATAGGGAGTGCTTCCTTGGAACCGATAACAGTTTGCGCGGTCTGCGAGTAGACTTTTTCGTCTTCTTTTTTCAAGAAGCCAGCCTTCACGAGAAAACTGAGCACATCGCGCACTTCTTCTGCAGAAACGTATTCCTTGCATTCTTCGGCAATGTCGCGAGGGGAAGCCCCCGGCATGAGCGGAGCAAGTTCTCGAATAACCGGATATTTCCAAGATTCGTAATACTGGAACGCCTCTTTATCGACAACGCGAACTTCGTGCTCCAATGCAATACGCTGCATTTCAAGAAGCGCCGCACGCTGAGATTCATTATTCTCGGCATTCCCATAAGCGACGAGCTGATAGAAGTACTGTTCTTCGTAATCAACGAGTCCCATGGATTTAGCCACTTGGCAAGCCTTAATTTTGCTGAGCTTGCTCTGCCCCATGCAAACGAGCTTCAAGAAATTCGGCGAAGAAAATCCGGCATTTCGGCAAAACTCGCGCCACGAGAACGACCCAAGACGTTTGCGTTCGTCGTAGTATTCCTGCAAATAGAGGTGGTAATCGCGGTACTCAAAAATTGACTTCATAATACATAAAATAAATTTTTACAAATGGAAATGCAACATCTGTATTATACGCGTAAGTATATTTTTAAGCTATAAAAGGGGGATTTTTATAAAAATTCGAGCGTTTTTAGAGCTATATAATACACCTTGTATAATAGAGAAACAGCCCCGCCAGCAGAGTGACGGAGACTGTTTTTTAAAACGAAACTGAGAGATTCCCAATCAAACAGAGAATGACGAATCCATTGCAAACGCAAGACGAGACTGCCGCAAACTAGCGGATTTGCACTTGCAGCACCTTGCCCTGGCACTTTGCGATGTAGTTGCCTTGGCGAAGACCGTTCAAATGCATTTCGGTCTTGGACGAAGTTGCCATTCCGACACTGCGAACAAGATTTCCGTTCATATCGAACAGCATAATGTTGCCGGAGCCGTAAAGCATATTGCCTGCACGACGGAGATTCACCTGAGTTGCAGCAAGGACGATCGGCAAAGCAATTGTAGCCGAACTGCTAGACTGCGCAATTTCGCTAGAACTGGAGGCGGGAGCGTCGTTGCCGCCATTGATAAAGTCTTCGACGTGGGTCACGCCGTTGTTCACGTAATTGCCGAGACCATACACACCGCGCATAGCGTTGATAACGTCAGTTTCAAGAACCTTGCCCACCGGCGAAGATTGACGACGGATGTAAGCCATGTTGTCATAGCCGGAATTGCTTTCGTTGCCCATATCCCAAAGAATCGGGGTGAGGCCATACTGCTTGGCGGCAGAAACAACATCCTTGTGCCATTGTACACGGCCCTGCTTGTGGAGATTCAGGTCGGAACCGCTCAATTCCGGAGTACGGACGTTTGCACCGAATTCGCCAACAATGACCGGATAGCCCTTATCCACATAATTCGTCTTCATCTTGGCAAACTGTTCCTGCGGATGCACAATGCTCCCGAGCTTGGAATCGACCGCACCACCCCAAGCGTTGTAACCGGCGTTATGCTTAGGTTCGCTAGCCTTGGTGTAGTCGCCATAGTAGTACTGCGGCTGAATAGGTTCGCTCGCGCCCCAGTCCTGTTGGCTCGTCATAAGCGTGTACTGGTACGGATCGTAGTAGTGAACTTCGAACATCAAGCGGCCTTCGACCTTGTCTTTCGGGAAGGTGCTTACCGGAGCGCTTTTGACCGACTTGTCGATGTCGGTATTGAGCCCCTGGATAATCAAGGTGCGAGTAGCATTGTTGCCACCCGTAGCGCGAACCGCATCAACGAACGTCTGGTAGTAGTGCATAAGCGTAGACACATGCTGCGAGGTCCACGTGTTCACATTCGGGCCAGGTTCGTTTGCGCCGGCAAAAAGCAAACGTTCGTTGTAGTTCTTAAACTTGTTCGCAATTTGCGTCCAGTAAGTCTTCATCTTGTTGTCGATGGTGTTATCGACGCTCGTGCCGATGTTGCTCTGGAACCAGCCACCTTCACCTTCGTGGTGGATGTTCAAAATCGTGTAGAGGCCTGCGCGCATCGCGTAATCGACAACCGTCTTCACGGAATCGAGCCAGGTTTCGGTGACCTTACCACCGCTCGTGTGGCTATCCCAAGCGCAAGGAATACGCACCGTATTGAAGCCAGCCGCCTTCACAGAATCCAACAGAGCCTGAGTCGGGAAAGGGTTGCCCCACAAAGTCGGGTTGTTCGGCACTTCCATCGAGTTACCGATATTGAAGCCCATGCCCATCTTGGCTTGAACTTCTTTTGCCGTTGGAAGAGTGGCTGCAGAAACAGAGCCTGCTAAAAAAGCTACACCACAGGTGATTCCGAAAATTTTTGACCAAACCATAACATCTCCTTAAATAACCTTTATTTTGAATATAATCAAAAGATTTTCAAAAAAGGCGATGTCACAAAAAAGGAAGAATTGACAAAAAGGAACGGGTTAGAATACTACGCAAAAAAGGATGGCCGGAGCCATCCTTTTTAAAAATTCCGTGCTTGGAAAAAGAAGCGAGCAGGACCAGAAGTCGAAAAACAAAAAAGATGGTCGGAAGACCATCTTTTTTTCAAATCCAAGATTTGAAGAAGAAACATTTTTCTTCAGGGCTTGGAAAAGGAACCTAGCGAGAGCAGGAGCCGAGCCCCCGTAGCGTACTAAAGCGTACGTGAGGGGGCGAGCGACAAACTATCGCGACGGTTACTTTTTCAAGAACTCGTTGATGCCTGCTGCTGCGCGGCGTCCCTCACCCATAGCGAGGATCACGGTTGCAGCGCCGAGCACGATGTCACCACCGGCGTAGACCTTTTCCATAAAGGTCTTGTTGGCAGTTGCATCTTCGAGAAGGATGTGACCCTTCTTATCGACGGAGAGTTCCGGAGTGGTGTTGCTGATAAGCGGGTTAGAACCGTTACCAATAGCAACGAGCACGGTGTCGCATTCGATTTCGAAGCTTGCGCCTTCGACCTTGACCGGACGCGGACGGCCCTTTTCGTCGGGTTCGCCGAGTTCGTACTTGTCGACGAGCATACCGCGGACGTGACCAGCTTCGTCGCCGAGGATCTTGGCCGGGTTCTGGAGAACGCAGAATTCGACACCTTCTTCCTGAGCGTGGAGAACTTCTTCCTTACGGGCCGGAAGTTCGTTCATGCTACGACGGTAAATGATACGGACCTTTTCTGCACCGAGGCGGAGAGCCATACGGGCAGCGTCCATAGCGACGTTACCACCACCGAGGACGACAACGTTCTTGCCCGGCCACATCGGCGTATCGGCATTTTCCTTGTCGTAAGCGCGCATGAGGTTTGCACGGGTGAGGTATTCATTAGCAGCGAACACACCGACGAGGTTTTCACCTTCGATGTTCATGAACAACGGAAGACCAGCACCGGTACCGACGAACACAGCGTCAAAGCCATCCTTTTCGATGAGGTCCTTGAGCTTGCGGGTACGGCCAATCACAAAGTTCGTTTCGAACTTCACGCCCATAGCGGCGAGAGATTCGATTTCCTTGTCCACAATCTTCTTCGGAAGACGGAATTCAGGAATACCATAGCGGACCACGCCACCGAGCTTGTGGAAAGCTTCGAAGATGGTCACGTCGTGGCCTTCGCGGCGGACGTCAGCAGCGACGACCAAGCCGGCAGGACCGGAACCGATCACAGCCACCTTCTTGCCCGTTGCAGGCTTCACAGCCGGAACGGAAGCGCCACCGTTGTTGCGTTCATAGTCAGCAGCAAAGCGTTCGAGACGGCCGATAGCGACAGCCTGGTTCACGTCCTTGTGCATCTTGCCCATCGTGCAGTTCATCTGGCACTGGCGTTCCTGCGGGCAAACGCGGCCGCAGATAGCCGGGAGCAAACTCGTTTCCTTGATCTTTGCGATAGCGGCCTTGAAGTCGCCTTCGGCGATCTTGGCAATGAAGGCCGGAATGTCGATGTGAACCGGGCAGCTTTCAACGCAGAACGGCTTCTTGCAGTTAAGGCAGCGGTTAGCTTCGACGATAGCCTGAGCTTCGGTATAACCCTGAGCCACTTCTTCCATCACGCGTGCGCGGTAGGACGGTTCGAGCTGCGGCATCGGCTGAGCCGGGATAGCAGTCTTGTCCTTCGGCTTCAAGGGCTGCGGAAGAGCCTTAATCTTTTCAAGTTCCACCTTGGCGGCGGCGTCCAACTGTTCGCGAGTCATATGTTCAGACATTATTTGCTCTCCTTAGCCTTGGCATCTGCCATCTTGTCGATATTGCACTTGTGGCCGTCATTTGCACCGAAGCGATGCAAAGCTTCCTGTTCCTGGGGCTTGAAAGCGCCCATACGCTGGAGCATGTTGTTCCAGTCGACTTCGTGGCCGTCGAATTCCGGACCATCGACGCAGACGAACTTCGTCTTGCCACCGATAGTGACGCGGCAACCACCGCACATGCCCGTACCATCGACCATGATGCTGTTGAGGCTAACGACAGTCTTCACTGCATACGGCTTGGTGGTGAGAGCGCAGAACTTCATCATGATCGGAGGACCGATAGCGATGACCATGTCCGGCTTACCCTTGGTGTCTTCGCAGAGTTCCTTAAGCGGTTCAGTCACGAGACCCTTGCGGCCATAAGAACCGTCGTCGGTCATGAAAATGATGTTGTCAGCGAGAGCAGTCATTTCTTCCTTCATGAGGAAGAGGCTTTCGTTACGGGCACCCATGATAATCGTTACCTTGTTGCCTGCAGCCTTGAGAGCCTGAACAATCGGGTGCATCGGGGCAATACCGACACCACCGCAAACGCAGACTACGTGACCAAAGTTGTCGATATGGGTCGGAGAACCGAGCGGGCCAACCAAGACCGGGATATCGTCACCGACTTCGAACTTGGAAAGTTCAGTCGTCGTCTTACCAACCGTCTGGAAAATGAGGGTGATAGAACCTTCATTCGTATCGGCGTCAGCAATAGTGAGCGGAACACGTTCACCGTTGTCCTTGTTCGTCTGGAGGATGATAAATTGTCCTGCCTTACGTTCTTGCGCGATCAGCGGGGCGTGGACGCGGAATTGGAATACCGCGGGAGATAACTGCTTTTTAAAGAGAATTTTTGCCATAATGCGAGGCAATATAGAAAAATTTTAGAACGCGTTTTAGTAAAAATTTATAAGGGACGGGTTAGAGCGCAGACTCAAGCAAATAACGCATCGAGCTATAAAAAATCCCCTAATTATGTAGGTTTTTAATAGAAAAAATATATATTTGGGACTCAAAGGAGTAAAACATGAGAGTATCCACAAAAGGCCGTTACGCCATCCGAGTCCTTATCGACATGGCAGAAAACGGAGAAACCGAATTCCACCCACTGCACAATCTGGCGGAACGTCAGGGACTTTCTGAAAAATACCTCGAAGCGATTCTCGGAACTCTCGTCAAGAACCAGGTGCTCGAAGGGGCACGCGGCAAGGGCGGCGGCTACAAGCTCGCAAAGCCAGCCAAGGAACTGACCGTTTGGGACGTGCTGAGCGTCATCGAGACTTCGATGAGCCCGGTGGAATGTGTCGACAACGACAAGAACGGCTGCGACCGTGCAGACATTTGCCCGACACTCCCAATGTGGAAGGACTTGGCGAAAATCATCAAGGATTACTTCACGGGAATCACGATTGCGCAACTTGCACACAAAGTCCCCAAAATCACAAGCCCAATCAGCAAAGAGAAATAAAAGAGCGAAATCTAGTCACTTTCCGGACTGAACATCAGCGCTGCGCTTTTTGATTTCGTCCAGAGGAATACCGGAAATAATAGCGATTTTTTCAATAGGAATATCGTTAGCAAGCATCGCATCGACCATTTCAAATCGAGTCTCAATCTTGGCACCAGCCAAACGACATTCTATTTCTTCTTTTGCAATCATTTCTCGCTCCAGTTCGTTCAGAGTGGTTTTGTCCAAGTTTTCGATTTTGATGCGGTTCAAGGCGTCGTTGACGATTCCATTCCCAAAATCAGGAAGCGGTTCGCCCTCATGCGCGTGTTTGAGCACATAGAGCCAGGCGTCAACAGGATCTTTTACCTCGTCTGCGGTTTTATTAAACTTCGGCAGACTTACAATAATATACTTATTTTTGGGGAATAACGTCTCGACGATTCCTCCATCCAACACTTCCTTGCTATAAATAGCCCATTCATCAATGTATTTTTCCATGCAGTACGGCAATTCAAAATCACAAATCCAAATGGAAATTGTTTCGGGAATTTCATAACGCCGGTATTCCTTTTCTTCTTTTGTGAGCGTTTTAAATTCTTCTGATTTATCCATTTCATGCTTGCCTTTTATAATCAAAAACGCTTTGTACAATATGGTTCGGTCGATAAAGAAACTATGGTCAGCCTTCTGCATTTCAATATTGAGGAAACGCTTAGAACCCGTAGTTGCGAAAGCATCCAAAATGACTTTCCGCTCTTCGGGAATCATAAATCTTAAGGTATGTTCAAACGAGTAATTCAGATTCTTGATTTGGTCGTCGCCTTTCAGGTGCAAGATTCCATCAACGAAGTCCTTGATGGCATCCTTGCTGGCGAACAGGCTCTTAAATCCGGTATCGGTTCTCGGGTCGATGTAGGTTTTGCCTTTTAGCTTTTCAGGAATAGATTGATTCATAATTACACCTCCATTAAGTTTGGAGGTTCTAATCTACAACAGCGAATTTTCAAAAAGTGAAACTTTGCAAATTTTGCAATCAATCGTTAACAAAATCGTTTATTTTGTCAACTATTGAATTACTGAACTGACTGAGCCGCATAAAATAAGGTATATTCAAAAGTAGGTCTTATAGGGGCTCTTTTTGAGCGAAGTTAAAACGAAATATGGGAATGGAGGCTGTTCAGCTATTGCGAAATAAACTAAACATGAATAAGCCACAATTACAAAAAAGGACTAGGAAATAGGAATGAAAAAAACAATAAATGTTATGAATCTTGTCGTTGCAACAATGATTTTTATGTGGATGGAAAGTCAAGATTTTTTTGTTCATTTTCTTGATGTCCCTTATATGTATGGACAAGTTGAATTGTTGTATCTTATTATTCTTAATTTGGTATTGTTAAATGTTTTTGAATTATCGCCTAAAATTTCGCTTGTATGCTCTGTTTTGATTATGTTGCTATTTCCGTTTACTGGAGGTCGATTCCGAGTTGACGGATGTAGTTACTATCTAGTTGTTGAAAAAATAATATGGAATATTATCGGCGTTCGTTTTGTGCTTCCAAGTGATTTGACTTATTTTATTGCCTATAGTTTGGTTCCTACTATTATCTATAGCATGTATTTACTTCTGTTCATTTTTGGTGCTGTTGCTGTATTTAGGAAAATGAAGACTAAAGCTTAATCCTCATCTGGGTTTAATACGATTCGTGTCTTATAGGGGCTCTTTTTGAGCGGAGTGAAAACAAAGGAAGCCGGACTCTACGCCTTTACTTTGTCGCCCCCAAAATGTATTTCAGTTTCCAGACTGCATTTCGAGCAAGTCTGCAATGAGGGAAGCATCGTCAGGGAAATATTTTAAAGCGACATTCAAGAGGCGCACGGATTCCTCGTCGCGTTTTTGCGCGTGGGCATCGTAGACGAAAGGAAAAACGCAAACATTTTCAGAAAAATCTTGACAAACATCCCTAGAAGGATTATATTTATTAGTGAACAAATGTTCTAGTGCTCAAAAATTCAAACACTGTGGTTTTTACGCTTGTCCGCAGAGAGGTTACGATGAAGAAGATCATCATTGACAACAACAGCATTGCATTTATACAACAAGATCAGGACGATTATATCAGCCTGACCGACATGGCAAAACACAAGAACGCAGAATCAACGGGTTTGGTCATTTCACATTGGCTTAGCACACGGTATGCGGTTGAATTCTTAGGAATATGGGAGCAAGTCAACAACCCCAATTTTAATGTTACTGAATTCAGTAACATTAGATTCAATGCAGGAAGCAATGGCTATGTCCTTTCCGCTAAACAATGGATAGAGCGAACGAATGCAATCGGACTTATTTCAAGTGCCGGTCGATACGGCGGAACATACGCTCATAGAGACATAGCCTTTGAATTTGGCTCTTGGCTAAGTCCAAAATTTAAATATTATCTCATTCGCGAATACCAACGCCTCAAAGAGGCTGAACAAGCCAAATTTGGCTGGTCCGTGCGTCGTGAACTTTCTAAAATCAACTATCACATCCATACGGATGCCATCAAGCAGAATTTGATTCCGGCCACACTTACAAAGCAGCAAGTGAATATGGTTTACGCAAACGAAGCTGATGTTCTAAATGTAGCCTTATTCGGATTTACCGCCAAGGAATGGCGCGATGCGCATAACGATTTGCAGGGAAATGTCCGCGATTACGCAACTGTAAACCAGCTAATTTGTCATTCAAACATGGAATCGTTGAATTCCGTTCTGATCAAGGAGGGCTTGCCGCAGCCGGAGCGGTTGCAAAAACTGAATCAGATTGCGATTTCGCAGATGACCGTGCTAGAATCCATTGGCGAGAATAAATTGCTGAAATAATCCCATTTGCAGCAATTCACTTCTCAGATTCCATTTCTGACAAATCGGCTTGGAGAGTTGAATCGTTCGGATAATATTTTAACGCAAGCTTCAGCAAGCGAATGGCTTCGTCGTAGCGCTTTTGTGCGTGAGCATCGTACGCCATATTTTTGAAACCAAAGACTGCTTCGGCATTCCCGTTTTTAGCAGCAAGCTCGTAGGCATATTCGGCGCGATCATAGAACTTTGCATCGTACGCAAGGTTTCCCATGAAGATAGCGGCATCAGAGAAATCAGGCTTGATTTGCAAAATGTTATTTAAGATTTCCATGGCGATGTAGAGCTTTTTGTCTTCGGCGAGGACATCGGCAAGTTTATACATAATTTGAGTATCGTCAATTTTCACGCTGAGGGCTTCGCGGTAGGCGTTGGCGCTTTCTTCGAAATTCTTGTTCAGGCGGTAAACATCACCAAGATAAACTAAGAAATCGGATTCTTCGGGATGGAGCGTATAGCCTTCGCGAATGACGGCTACGGCCCGGTCGAAGTCATTCATTGCAATGTTTGCTTCGGAGAGCTGGTAAACGATGCTGATGTCATTTTTGTCGAGGCGGTAAGCATTTTCGATAGTGCGGAGGGCGCCGACTTTATCGCCGGTTTTGGTGTAGGCTTCGCCGAGGTAAAGCCAGCCGGAAATGTTATCGGGGTCAAGTTTGAGCGCACGGTGGTAAACGGCAATACATTCGGGATATTGTCTGAGGCGGAAATAGACGCTAGCCATATTGAAAAGTGCGGGTGCAAAATTGCCTTCGGAAAAATCTACGGCTTTGCGGTAAGCAGCGGCCGCTTCGGGATATTTGTCCATCTGGTAATAACTATTGGCGATGTTGAAACTCACGGCAACGGGATCGGCACCGCGGGCTTCCGCTTTGCGATACAAGAGTATAGCTTGCTTGAATTTTCCATCGCGATAAAGGGCGTTTGCGCGTTCCATCAAGTCAAAGGAAGACTGAGCAGAGAACGCCGGAAGCGCTAGGAAAAGGGAAATAAGTAGACAGTAGGAAGTAGGAAGTAGACAGTGATTCGAAAACTTCCGCAATTTACAAATAACATTCACAAACTTATTTATGCTCATAAAATTTTCCTTATTTGTCATGCCCGTCCCAGAACGAGCATTTCCTCTTGCGAGTCTGAAAAGGAGATTTTCGCCTTCGCGGGAATGATACGAAACATCACCTTCTAGAATACACATTCTACTTCCTACCGCCTACTTCCTACTAACTACTAATCCCTAAATTTCACTTCGAAGGGTTGTTCCATTCCGCAGAAGGCAACCGCCTTGCCATCTTTTTCGGCGGGAGCAAACGTCATGCGAGCGATAGCATCCTTCCCCGCTTGGGCAAGCCCCGAGCCTACCGGAGATTCTTCAATCACTTTGATATCGTAAGCGCGGCCACCAACGTCAACGCAAAAACTCAAGCGAAGCATCGCATCAATTTCACGATCGCGGATCTGCGGCGGCACCTGGAAATTCGCCATCGAGCGGCTTTCCGGCTTTTTATCGACATCGCCCTTTCCGGTAGACATTGCACCGCCACGAAAATCAGCCACAAGTTCATCGCTAATCGTAGCACCTGCGGTTCCCGAAGCAACGCCAAGGTTCATCGCAAAACGCGGGCCCGCTTTGGGCGAACGCGAATTCGACTTTTGACGGTTCGGTTTGCGAGCCGTGTGCTTTTTCTCGACTTTCTTTTCGACTTCTTCGATTTTCTTCACGGAGACTTCGGTCTTGACGAATTTGCGTTCGTGAAAGACTTTGCCGTTCAAGAACAAGTTCGCCATCGTCACGGAAAAAACGAGAATCACGCTTGCGAGAATCGCTGCGAGAAGGATTGTAAAACGCTTTAAAAACTTTTTTATAATCTTTTGCATTTTTCACTCAAATAAAAACTTATCTGGATCCTTCACTTCGTTCAGGATGACAACATACGCGGATCATGACAACTAAGCAGCATTTTCTTCCTACCGTCTACTTCCTACTGTCTACTAAATATCAATCCGCTTGGGCGGCGATGGAGACTTTCTTTACTCCCGCTAGATTGCACATGTCAATCACTTGAACGAGCACACCAGTTTCAGCTTCTTTGTCGGCAATTACGACGGCTTCGCGGTCGGGCGCTTTCGCGAGCGATTGCTTCAAGACGTCTTGCAAGCTCGCCAAATCCACCTGGCGTTCGTTCATGTGAATCGTTCCTTCGCGAGTGATGGCGATGAGCAAGTTTTCCTTTTCAAGTTGACTCGCCGACTGCGCCTGCGGCTTTGTCACATCCACGCCCGTTTCGCGAGTGAATGACGACGTCACCACAAAAAAGATGAGGAGGATGAACACGATGTCCATGAGCGGGCCCATCTCGATGCCCATATCTTTCTGTTTTCTTCTCGGTAAATTAAAGTCCATTATAAACCTCTTAGATTGCTTCGCCTACGGCTCGCAATGACGAGTAATGCGAGATTCGTCTGCACAAGTCACATTAACGCAAAAATTGCTAGTACGAGCTGCAAAATAGTTGTCGATTACAGTGGCACCAAGTTCCATTTCTTGCTTGAGAATTTCAATGCGTTCGTCCAAGCGTTGCTTCAAAAGCGTGAGCGGGAACGCAATCAAAAGCCCACTCTGCGTCGAAATCAGCGCTTCCGAAATTCCATCCGCCATCAGCACGGGATTCTGGTTACCGTATAGCGTAATCACTTCAAAAGTCGAAACCATTCCCGTCACCGTTCCAAGCAAGCCCAACAGCGGAGCTGCCGAAGCCATCACTGCAACAATGTGGTTCCCTTGTTCCATGTAGCGCACGCTTTTCATCATACGGACTTGCATGTAGTCGCGAAAACTTTGCAAATCCTTTTGCGCAATTTCTAGCGCATACGAAAGCTCTCGTGAAAGGAATCCACCGCGTTTGCGAAGTCTCGTCAGCGCAATCGTTTCGCGCTGTTCAGAAGATTCGCTGCCAGAAACATTTCCAAACGCAGAAGCTTTCCCGGACAAATCTTTTTGCAATCGCTTTACAACTTTGGCAATATCTTGTCTGAAAAAATCGCCACCGATGCGTAACCAGCTCGCAAAAAGGAAGTAGAACCCAACGACACCCGCCAAGAGAATGGGGAGCATCACCACCCCACCCGCTTCGTAAGTGTTCCGCAAAGATTCTATGAATATGTAATGAAAATCAGTCATAATTCATTCAGTTGAGATTGCTTCGCCTTCGGCTCGCAATGACGTTGCAGCCATGCTCGCAATGACGTATTTTACTTACTCTCCTTCCCGAAGACTTGATTCAAGAGCCAAGTACTTTGTACATAGAGTTCGCTAGTGATCTTTTCAATTTTTTCACTCAAGAGGCCATGCAAAATCATCACAGGGATTGCAATTACGAGACCCATTTCAGTCGTGACAAGCGCCTCGGAAATACCGCCTGCAAGCACGCGAGCATCGTTTGTTCCGACTTCGGTAATCACGGTAAAGAGCGTGATAATACCCGTCACCGTACCCAACAAACCAAGCAACGGAGCGATTGTTCCCATGGCGGCTAACAAGCCCATGCGGCGTTCCAATTTCGGCTGTTCACGGAGAAGCGCCTCGTTCAAAGAGCGTTCCGCATTTTCGCGCGAATCCTTAGCCTTGTTGAGCACAGCAAACAGCACTTTCGAAAGGCTCGTTTCTTTTTGAAGGCAAAGATTAGCTGCATCTTCGAACTTCTTTTCTACGACAAGTTCATTCATTTGCTTGGAGAATCGGCGACCGATTCTGCCTCGATAAGAAAGCATCACAAAACGTTCAAGGAACAAAAGCAAGGCGATGATTGCAACAAACATAAGTGGGTACATCACGATGCCACCCTTCTTGAAGAACGCCTTGAATTTTTCAATCCAAGTCAATTCCTTGACATCAGAAATCGAATTCTTGATAGCCTTGTTCTGCAACACATCCAGAGGAATCGAAACAACACCATTTGCCGCAGTAGCAGAACCCGCCTGCATCACCGCCTGCTTGACATTCTGCGAAATTTCAGTCGGGAGTTTTGCATTCCATTCAAAAATTTTTCCTTGCAAAGCACCCGAGCGCATCAATGCTTGCACATCGCCATTGTCATTTGCGATTTCGCCGAGGAATACCGTACCCAAGCGCATGCGGGTCACATTCACATCCGGGCGAGAGCCCACTTGCGAAATTTCTGCGCCATAAGTTTGCGTAAAAGTAACTTCGTGACGTTTCAGCAAATCATCCATGAATCCTTGCACAGCGGCAATTGTATTCGGCGTTTTCTTGTCGGCTTCAATATTTGCCTGTTTCAGGCGCAAAAGACGCGCATTCATTCCGACCGGATAATCACCAGCGACATCGCCAAGCGTTTTTTCAATCGAAAGTTTAATTTGCGTATTCAGCGCATCAAAAGCAATTTCTTCGCTCTTGGATTTTTCTTCGGCTTCTTCGGTGATACTCTTGCTCGACATTGCTTCTTCGGTGATGCGGCCCAAATCCGTCGAAAGTTTGGAATAGCGGCCATCGAGTTCGCGCGTTTCGTTTTGGTGTTCTTCCGTCAACTGAGATTCCGCATAACGGTTGCTCCAATGCTTGGCATCGAGTTTTTCGAGGGAATCCGCTTTCTGCATACGAATGCGCGTGAGCGTTTCGACTTCGCGCTGCAAATTGCGCACTTCGACCTGCAACAAAGAATCCTTGATGCGGGCTTCGTCTTCAGCACTTTTCTTATCGCTCGACCAAGGCCATGCAAAGGCTGAGGAGGCAAGCAATAAAATGATCGATAAGAACTTAACTGGATGAACGCCTACGGCGTTCGCAGCTTCGGCTCGGTCATGCCAGAAAGAAAACTTTCTGTCGCGACGCTCGCCTTGCACTGGATTCTTCGCTTCCCTCAGAATAACGCCACTTCTCTCGTCTCTCGTCTCTCGTCTATAATCTCTCATTTTGCACCTCCCACAACAGAAAGGCTTACCGGCAGGTTCACAATCTGAGGCGGCTTTTTCGCCTGCTTCACGTCAATCGCAAGCTTTACTGCAGCGCGTTCCTCCAGATTCAAGTTTTCATTCCATTCGTACACAACATTACCGTTTTCGATTTTGCGTTCCAAGCGACCGTAAACAGAACCGTTTTCATCGACATAAACCATCCACTGGTTACCAATGCGAAGAATCGTAGCATTCACGATTTCGCCATCCTTGCGAGTAAGCGGGCTATTGACAATCGAGACTTCGTCACCGAACTTGATTTCTTCATTCAGCAAGGACTTGAGGCGAGAAAAAGCTTCTTCTTCGGAAGCATTTCCGCTTTCGATTTCACGGGTGAGCGACTTGGCTCGATCCAGCCTGCTTTCGCGTTCCCATGGGAGCGTCTGTGCAATTTGCAACTCCAACTTTTTGCTGATTTTTGCAAGTTCCAAACGCAATGCACGACGCTTAGCCGACACATTTTCACTGCGATTTTTTGCACGAGCCTGCTTGTTGCGCTCTTGCTGGAGACTTGCTGCAGCCTTGCGTATTTTCGAATTCAAAGTATCAATTTCTGCACGACGACGTTCCGAATCCGCCTTATAGCGCTGTTCAAGTACCTTATGGCGCGAAACATCGGCACGTAGCATCGAATCCGTCGCTGAAATTTTTGCATTCAGCGATTGAATCTCAGAATTCAGCTTTTCCTTTTGCATTTTCAAGTCGCGAATTTCGGACTCGTAATCGGCAAAAGCATTCACCGCCAAAAAGGCTGACATTAAAATAAAAATAAGTTTCTTTTTCATATTCACCTATGTAACACCTAAGCTTTTAAAATTTGTCACCACAAAATTGAAAAATTTAACATTCTTTTAAACAAGCATTTTTTAATACACAATATGAGCATCTACTTCTCTTGTATAAGCTTCAACCTTTATAGTCTGCAAACATTTTTTATCACCTTCATGTTTGTAACCTAAATCTTTGCAAACAGCATATTCTTCATTGCAAGGATCTTCACACCATTTTTTGACTTCTTTTTCCCATATAGTCGATTTCAAACCGTCCACAACATAGCGGCTTACCATGGCAGGGCCACATTGCGGATACTTTTTGTAATTCCAATTGCGATCAGAACACCACAGCCACAAATATGAATTACAATCATTTGTAGACAAGCTATCCAAGCATCTAGCCTTTAAATTTGAACAATTCGCAATATCGTTGTTTTTAAAATTGCTGGCGACGCAATAGCGTTTTAGTCCATCGGCATAAGCCATTGATTTTTTTTCAGCGTTAATAGAATCCGGCAAATACTTGCTCCATTTTTCGACCTCCCAATCGTCTTCGTTCGCTTGCATCATAGCCGCTTTTACACGAGATGGATAGCAAACTTCTTCGTCTCTGAGATCGTTGAGGTTGCTATTGCTATAATACGAATAAGCACCTTCATTCGCCAATTCCAAATCGCTAGAGGGGCTACGTCCAGCACAATAAACATCCAAATAAAGTCTACATCCTTTTGAGTCCCAGCCCTTTGAATTATCGCCTTCTTCATTTTTACAATGTCTATTTGCAATGCGTGTCATACCCACCCAATTTTCAGAATTAACCTTCATATACACCCTTGTACGAGCCATTCCTGTAAATACACCCATACCATTTTCAATGTTAGATTCAGGGACAACGCGGGAATCCGAAACAGACTGTTTTACCTTATTCACATAATCAATATAGTGTTCATCCGTCGAATAGAGGTCTACAGAAAATTCACCTATCGGAAGCATCATATTCGTCAAGTGAAGAGTATCCAAATTTTTGATACCGCCCACTATGTAATTTGCAGAATATCCAAGGTTCTGCTGCGTTTCCAAAGGATCATGCATAGCTATTCCGCGGTAGCCATCTTCGTCTTCAGAGGTAAAGCCTTCAAACATTTTATTGACGGTCGTGTTCGTAGCCTCGCCATTCTTGGAACCGTAATTCATTATGGATAAAACGCCTCGAACAGAATGGTCATAGTCTAACGCCGCCCTCACAAATTCCATATCCATCGGGTATTCCAAGAAATCCATTTCTACAACTTTGTCATCGCTATACTCCACCCATTCAAAACTTCCATCTTGCTTGGGGATATTGAAGCCCTTGACTTTCACAGGGTTTGGAATTGTCGCCTTGGCCCGATACGTCGATTCCACATTATGGCCCGCGCTATCCCATTCAAACGTAGCTTCAAGCGTGTACGTTTCGCCTTCGATGCCCGTATAGTCAGGCTTACACGTTACACCTCCGCCAACAATGTAAATGCAACGAGAAATTTTGTTAGACGATGGTAAAAAGCATCTTGGATTGTCTTGTGAAGATTCAAGACGAATAGTTTCATCTTCACCTGTACCAAATTCACCTCCAAAGCGACCTTCCATAGTCACCTTGGCATTTTTATAAAATGCAAAGTTTTCCGCCATCGTTTCATCAAGTTCATAGACTTTCGAAAAACAAACTTCAGGCCTTTCATCCGCGACAATGTAACCGTACGTATAAATGCCGGTATAGATATCACGTTCCTCGGGATAGTATTCCCACGGACCATGGAAATCGCAAGCTGCAAGGATAAGAGACGAGAGAATCCAGACGAAAGACGAGAGGAATCGCCTAGAAAATCCATTAGAAATTGCTTCGCCACTATCATGACTCGCAATGACGTTTATATTTTTACGCTTCAAAAAAATATTCATAACAAACTCTCTTAACTAGTAACTAAAAGTAGTATTCATAATTCAGCATAATCGGTAAAAAGGGGAACTGAGAAATTTCTGTTTTCTTCGGAGGATTCTTACGCGTATCGTAGAAGGTATAGAACATGTTGTCGTGATTCGTCAAGTTGATAATCGTCCAACTAAAATTCCACTTGCCTTCACGACCAATATCTACAGCTTTCAAGTCAATACGGAAGTAATCCGTTTGGCGGCCCGCATTGCGGCTTCCTGGAAGAACAACGACTTCATCCGAATACCTCTGGTGCCCCATATCTTGCGAAATGTAATATCCTTTGTATTCACTGATCGGCATACCCGATGAATATTTTAATGCCAGCGACGAGCGGAAATAGCGACCTTTTTTCTTGTGTCTCCAAAGGGCTTCATCACCGCCCTTCCAGTTAATACCAAGATCCAGCTTTAATGCATACGGCTGGTGCCAACTCGGGAAATAAGCCTTAGTTCCATCATTTGTTTGCACAACGCTAAGACTTTGGCTCCAGTTGATTCCGCCAAACCACCAGCCTTTATCTTTGCGGAGTGAAAGTTCGTAACCAAGAGAATAACCTTCAGCCGTTCCAAAACCATCTGCAATCACAAAATCATCCGACGCCGTTTCTTCATTACTATCAAGAACCGTCTTAAACGTGTTCAAATTGTCTTGCGTCTTGTAATAAACGCCTGCTGTAAAATCATAGCCTTCAAAGAGATCGCGCTGGCTGTATTCTGCCGCAAATAGCCATGACGATGCCGGTTTTGTCCGTTTACCCTTTGTTGTTGTCGTTGCCGGGTAATAAAATTCGTTCAACGTTTCTTGGTCCGTATAGACAATTGAATTCATATACTGCAAGTAGTAGCCACCATAAAGTTCCAATGACTTGGTATCATCAAAATTGATGTTCAGCGATGCACGCGGTTCCACACCAAAATGCTTTGCTGCCGATTGATAATTGAAACGCAAACCGTATTGCAACAAGTAATCGGGATTTATTTTCCAAGCATCTTGCACATAAGCGACATGATGGAACGTTTTTTGAATATCCTTAATAGTCATCGAAGCCATCGCTTCCTGATAACGTTCATAGTCGTATTCCAGTTCGTAGCCCATCGTCATCGTATGGTTGTCGATACCGCGATAATTGAGCCACTGCTTACCCGCAAAGGTGTAAAGCAACATTTCAATGGACATGAGGTCGCTCACCTTCATCGTCTGGTAGAATTTACTGTACGCGAGTGTCGCATTGTAATCCCAATCGCCATTGATGCGATGGTAAAATCCGAGCGGTATAGCCACGTTTCCCCAATCCATGTAAAGCGGGTCAAATTCCAAGCGGTCCTTGCCTATGTAATAGCTGAACTTGAGGCGAGTATCTTTAGAGAAGTCAAACATAAACGTTCCCTGCAAGTCCGTAAATTCATAATCGAGATCCAGATCCAAAAGACCAATGGAATTGCACAAATCGAGAATGTAGCCGATGTAAGTTGTACGACCTGCAAACACCCAGCGAGCAGGGCCCTTATGCCCTTCGGTATGGAGTTGCGCTGCAAATGTACTGATTTTGACGCTCGACTTGCTAAACCATTCTTCGACAGAATCCTGACCGCCCGCGCGACCATCCATTTTGAGCACAGAGCTTAAGCGGTTACCGTACTGCGCCGGGAATCCGCTCTTATAGAACTGCACATCGTCAATGCCTTCGACGAGGAACGTGCTGAAAAGCCCAAAGAAATGCACCGGAGAATAGACGACCGCGTTATCGAACAAGAAGAGGTTCTGGTCAGCAGCGCCACCACGCACATAAATCTTGGAACTGAAATCGGAACTTGCAACAACACCCGGGAGCGCCTGAATGCTCTTAATCACGTCAGCTTCGGCAAGGCCCGGCATGCGCTTGATGGATTTTGCGCTCACCACGGATTCGCCTGGTTTACGCTTAGGACGGCGACGCAACTGCACCACGACTTTTTTGAGTTCCGTAATTTTGGAATTCGTATTTCCCGCAGCCAGGAGCGCATCGACGTCGACACTTTTCGCGCTGTCCCGTGCAGATTCTACATCGGGGCGTTGCGGGGTGTCCCCGCTAGAAGGGGTAGCGGGAGCCGCCTGCGCGGCGGACGCGAGGGGAGAGCCCTCCCCACCATTGTTTTCACTTGAGACAACGCTTTCTGGACCAAGCGTCATGCTGAAGGTACTATCGCTACCGAGATAAAGCAACTCATAGCATTTTTCCTTTTCGGCACCCGCCGTATCGGAATTCGTGACGCACACATTCCAAAGCGTATCTTCCGGCAAAACAACGCTAAAAGGCGTCCCCACGGTCGTCTGCAGAGCCTCGCCCGTTTCAAGAATTTCGACATTCAGCTTTTCGTGAGCTTCAAAAGACGCGTCTTGAACAATTCCATTAAAGACAATGCTATCGCGAGCCGCTGCAAATGCGACCGCAATTAAAATAGAAACAACAATTCTCAGCATAAATTTCATTACGTTCTCAATTCCTTACCCCTATGAAACACCTTAAGGTACAAAAAGTGTTACCACATAATTCAAAAATTTACCTTTTTTAGGTTGTTGAACATTTAATCGCAATCAAACATTTCACTCAAAGACATCAATAAAAAAGAGAATCCAGTAAAAATCATGCACTGGATTCCCGAATTTGTATTATATAGACCTTAATGGCGCTAAGCAAACTTTTGTACTTCTTAGAATCTACCGAAGGTAAGCCCAGCGTAGAATCCTGGCCACCAGCGGCCTTTATGGCTCTTGTAGCTCACGTCATCGTGGTAATCGCCCAGCGGCTTGAGGAAAAGCTTGTTCAAATAGCCTTCACTCGTCAAGTTCAGCGTACCGCCCACCGAGAGACCAAAGCCCGGAACAACCTGATAAACATAGCCTACGCGACCGCGATGGTGGTATCCAAACTTACAATCGCCTTCATCCACGCCAAATTTATCGTAAACGTTGAAGAAGGTGTATTCCAATTCCCAATGGCTACCGTACTTTCCGAACTGGGTGCCAACACCCACACCGTGTTCATAGAACTTTTCGAATTCCTTAAAGATGTGGCCTTTCTTGAAGAATGCCGCCCATTCAATGTTGGTATAGAAATAAGCCGTACCCAAATGAAGGGATCCACCGAGCGCCCCCATTTCGTTGATGTAGGGAGTCGCACTCCACACGCCGTTTCCGACAATGTTAATGATGCCGATCGGGGACTTTTCGCAATGCGCACAGATATTGACAATACCCCACTGGCGGCCCTTTTCATTCGTAGCATAGTTGACAACGCCTACCTGCAAAAGTTCGTTGACATGAGTCGCGTTCACACCAGCAGCCACCTGAACACTAGATTTAGTCGCATAGTTGACACCTGCAACCACCTGCGTTTTTGTTGTTTGAGCAACATTCACGCCAGCCGTCACTTGCAAATCCGTAGTTTTCGCATAGTTGACACCCGCAGAGACCTGCAAACCATCAAGCGTGTCAACCGCCACGTTCACGATACCAATCTGCGCCCCCGAAGACTTTTCCTTCGCAACGTTCACAGCCGAGCTCACTTGCGCACCATCAAACGAGCCTGCATAGTTTGCCACAGAGGAAAGTTGAGCGCCTTCAAAATGATCCTTAGCCAAATTCACAATCGTCGTTGCCTGCAAGCCATGCATTTCTTTTTGGGCAATGTTAGCAATCAAGCTCACTTGCGTACCCAACATGTAATCCTTCGTACGAGCGACGAACAAGCCCAACTGCAAGCCCTTACGCGGATCGCTATCCGTATTCACGAAGTTAAACGTCGTACGGAACTTACCGTTATGATCCAGGGAATCAAGCGAGCAAGCAATCGTATCGCCGCCTGGACAACTTCTATTGCCGCCAATTTCGCCACGGAACACCGTCTGTTCGGCCATAACACTCTTGAAATTGCCAATGGAAAGCTTTTCGCGTTTGCCGTTCGAAAGCACAACCGTAGCTCCCATGTAATCCATATTCTGCTGCAGGTTCACCGTGTAATTCCCTGCAGGGAGCCCAAGGCTCATAGCATGTCCTTGTTTTTTGTTGAGTTCAGCCACGAGTTCACCAGCATTATCGCGAATGTACAGGCGTCCATATACACTTTCATCCAAGTCAAGCCCGGCACTTGTTGCACGCAAATCGGTCATCACCACGTCACCCGTACCGGCAAGATTCATGTCGCGGCTCGGATGCTGTGCGCCGCCCAGCGTTGTTTCCGTTTTCTGGAGCGTTTCGTTAAATGCAAACTGGTATGCTTCAGACAAAGTTACCTTGCCATCGCTACTCAAGTCACCAGCACCACGGAGCCCACTCACGAGGGAATGTGTAAAGAACGATCCCTTGAGTTTATCGCTTTCCTGGCTTGATTCATCTTGCGTGCTGCTTGTAATGAATGCATAACCCTTCATGTCACTGCTCTGGTCCACCATGAACGCAGGCACCGCCTTACCGCCCTTCACGCGGGTAATCGCGCCAGAACCACAAGCATCAATCACTGCAATTTTCACATCCGCCGAGAGTGCGTCAATGCGATTACGCAAATCCTTCCAAGCATAAGTTTCTTCGCCCAAGCGGAGGCCCTTTTCATCGGCATGGCCGCTGTAATAAACAAGCACTTCGTCGCGGCCGTTAGACGCCTTGTCTTGCAAAATCTTTGCATCCAGTTTAGAAAGTTCCTTCTGCAAAGCATTAACAGACGGTTCCTTCACAAGAATCACATTCTGCGGCAACACGCCACCCATTTCCTTGAGCACTTTTGCAAAAGAGCGAGCATCACTTTCTGCATAACGCAACATCGGGCGACCCTTACCACCATTATTTGCACTCACCGCAACCACATAACGGTTAATACGCCCAGATTCTGTCGCTGCATTGGCATTAGAAGCCAACAAAAGCAAAACAAAAAACAGCGCAAAAGACAAACCAGACAACACCCCAAAAGTCTTATTCGAAATCATAAACATTATTTACCCGCCTTTTTGAGAGTAAAACCAATCACCTTCACGTCGCTTCTTTTAAGCAACTTATCAACATCACTTTCTTCAACAGTAAATTCCTTTGGCGATGTCACAAAGAAGAACTTTTCAAAGTAAGGCGCATCGTCCAATTTGTATGCAAACGGGAGCGAATTCATTTTGCCGGGAGCAAGTTCAACAGCCTTTTCGCCATTGCCCATGTGGAGAGTCAACGCGCCATTTCCGTCCATGCTAAAAAGGAGACCAAAGCATTTTTCTGGAACGGAATAGCGCAATTGAATTTCATCACCTTCGCCAACAGAATCAAGATCGTTCAGTTGGACAATTCCCGCCGGAGTCTTTTTCCAAACTTCCATGCGGGCGTCCATGCCCTTGATTCGCGTATCCGACTGCGTTTCAGCAAGAGCGACCTGCGTGTTTTGCGGGCCACCAACAGCAGCAACATCGCTACCCACGCGTTCGTTCATCACGGAAGTTTCGCGCTGAGCCATAAACGCCACCAAAGCAACCGCCAATACGAATACCGCAGCGGCCGCAAATTTCATGATACTAAAGCGCGGCGCATTTTTTTCGGCATTTCCGGCATTTTCCTTTGCGGTGCCAAGATTCGCGGCCACCGCAGTTTCTGTCACAGTTCCTGCATCCACCGCATCAATTTTTGCAGCCAGCATTTCGAACGGCAACTTGTTCAAAATCGCCTTATTGTCTTCGCGGAGCATTTTCACGCGCTGAGCAAGCATTGCATCAGCCGCTTCGAGCTTGCGAATTTCATTCATTTCTTCTTCCGGCAAATCGCCAGTCAGGAATCGTTCTAATTTCCAATCGGGAATCATCACTTTACCTCCAGAGTTTTAACTTTGGCCTGTAAACCGCGCAAACGCTTACGCACACCGCTTACCGACAAGCCCACTTCGTGGGCAGTCTCTTCGAGCGTCATACCATCGACAAAATGCAAAACCGCCATGGTTCGGCTCGATTCTGGTTCCTTCGAAAAGAGCTTTGCCAGCTTGCTTTTCGCTTCGTAATCATCCTGTTCATCTTCGGCACAGGCGATGTTCAAAAGCAGACTAGAAGAATCCACATCCAATCCACGACGGCGCTTGTCGCGAATACGGTTCAGGCAAAGCCGGGTTGCCGTATTCCACAAAAGACTGCTAGGCGACTGCATATCCAAACGATCCGTTGCAGAATAAATCCGCAAGAAAACGTCTTGCATGAGGTCGCTAGCCTCCGCATCGTCGCGAAGAAGTTGCAGGCAACGCCTATAGACCATAGGCGCGAACTTCTCGTAAATCTTCGCAAAATCTGCTTTTTTTAAGGTTTCTAGGCTTTTCACGTTTATGTAACACCAGTGGAAGTCAAAAGTGTTACCGCAAAAATAAAAAAATTTAAGTCTAATCAGTCATTCCCGCGACGGCCCATCTTTTTTTAACAATGTCATTCCCGCCCCCGAGCGGGAATCTCCTTTTTTTTCAAAATCAAGAGGGTTTTATTATGATTTTTTTCATCAAACAAAAAAATTCAACTCAAGAAATACATAAAAACGTAAGCTTTTTCTTAAAATTTTTTTTATTTTCATTGACAGACAAATTACCAAATTATATTATCAGAAACAAACAAATATGGCAATCGGTATTTTTATGAAGAAAATTATCTGTTTCATGTATATTTTAGCGATTACAACCTGTTTTGCTGAAATAACATTGACTACAGAAATGGATCAAAAGAATTGCAATTTTGCAGTTCAAGTAAAAGAAGACAGCAACACCCTGTTTTCCGAAACAATGCATATTTCTGGACAATTTGGAAGATCTGCTTGTTTTGATTCGTGGATTGAAGCCTGCTTAATAAATCAAAAAGATGCAGCTTTTATTAATGGAATGAAAGAAAATCGTTCTAAGAGTTTTACAAATTCAAAGGGACAAATATGTTTCTTCGACAACTTAAGCCTTTCTACAGGAAATATGGGTTGTTTTACCTCAAGGCCAGATCATGTCTACGGTGTCAACGCAAAAGTCAGCTGCGTAGACACAACATCGACTCCATTGTACTGCGCTAAAAACGAAAAACTCGCCAAACAGGTATTATTGGTAAAACAGGAACTTGAATGCAAAGAAAAAGATGGAGTATTCCAAGGGGATGTTTATGCCTTCGAACAAGAAGACGGATCAACAGAATACTGCATTTCTGCATCATGTGACATTTGCGGTTCAGAATGGTTTGAAGAATATGTAAATCAAAGAAAACAATCCGAATGCTGTGAAAAATTAGGCAAAGAACCGAATCAAGGCAATGGAATGTGCGAAAGTCCTTTGCCACCAAGCTCAAGTGAAATCGGAGTTTCTTATTCTCAAATAAAAAATTTTCCAGGTTGCTCAAATATAACAGCAGGCGAAGGGGATAAATTCTGCAAAGTACAGCAATCATCTTCTAGTTCTGAAAAATCTTCTTCGTCACAAGGATCCAGTTCGTCATCTGACCAAAGTTCATCAAGCGAGAACTCATCTAGCTCAAGTGAAAGCAGTTCCAGCAGCATGGATAAATCGAGCTCCTCGTCTGCTGAATCTTCGAGTTCAAAAGAATCCTCATCTTCTGCAGAGTCTTCGAGTTCTGAAGAGTCTTCGTCTTCTGCAGAATCTTCAAGTTCAGAGGAATCTTCGTCTTCAGTCGAATCTTCAAGTTCTGAAGAATCTTCGTCTTCTGCAGAGTCTTCAAGTTCGGATGAATCTTCGTCTTCTGCAGAATCATCTAGTTCCGAAAATTCATCATCTTCTGCTAAATCCTCTAGTTCTGAAAGCTCATCAAGCGAAACAGGATTGTGCAAAACACTCCCTGTAGACAAAATTCCATACAATGCTAAATCAGCTTGCTTCAAAAATAACGGACACTGCTATAAGTGTAAAGCAGGCATCAACGAAAGCGATTGTCAGAACAGTTGGTCATGGCAAAATCCAAACACCCCTGTCAACACATACCACTGGTTTAACGAAGTCAATTGTGCCACTGGAGAAAAAACAGACCAGGGAATCGGTGTATGTCCAGCACAGCCTCTAGACGCAATTCCAAGCGATTTGTCAAACGCATGCTTCGCCATGGACGGGAAATGCTATAAATGCAAAGACCCGTCTCCATACGGCGGATGCGCACAGTCTTGGATTTGGACACAAAAGCTTTACTACGCGGAACCATACTATCTTGAAGAAGTAGATTGCTATGATCCGTTTGAAATACACAGCAAGCAATGTCCAGACGGAAACGCTTTAATGAAAAGAGCCTCGGATTATGAATATGCGGAAAACGCAAGTGATGATAGATACAACATTGATTTCACAAACAACATAAAATACTATAACATTTTAGGACGAAAAACATCAAGGGCTAACTCTGTCAAACAGGTCCTTTATAGAAAAAGTACTGATAATTTTTATAAAAAATCGGCGGACCAGCTGCAGCAGACTATCGAGAATATTTTTGAAAAAATAAATCAAGGATATAATAAAAGGGGGCTTTTTAAACGAAATGATTGTGGGCTCCTTGGTGGTGATTATGGAATAATTGAACCGGATGGCTCAAGAACAGGAGGAATTACATGCCCTGATGCTGAGCCTCGATTTAGTAAGCCTAAAGTGTTAAAATCAAAGTTTTTAGAAGAAACATGCATTATAAAAGATTGTGAGTACAAGAAGGTTTGGGTGAAAGTCGGAACAACGTTACAGATGACACTTATTAGTATAAAGGACACAGTCGTGGAAATAGGTTTTGTTTTTCCTGATGGCTATGTAACGACAAAGGAAGACCATGAAGCGGTAAAAAAACATGAAAAAGGACATGTTAAAGATTTTGAATGTATTGCAAAAAAATTCCCTAAAGAAAAAAAATATATTGAGGTCGAAGTGGAGGCTTGCAATGAGGATAGCGTATTAAATGCAGCAATCAAGGAAAAGGTAAAGCCGTATCTAGAGGAAATGCAAAGTAATTTCGATAAACGGGCTGATGAGGCAACAAGGCGATATCACAAAACATATAGTTCTTTTGATTATCCCAAAGGTAAATATGAATGTCCAAGTGATTTATAAATTTTGCATCTTTATTGCTAGTGCGTTCGCACTTTGCAATGCCGCCGATTATCCAGATGAAAAATCTGATGATGATCCTATCTTTGCCGATTTTTGCTTTTACAAGGATTCTATCTCATGGCTTGAGGTGGATAGTGTTTATGTATTAACCTATTATAAAATGGAAAATGAATTTACGATTTCAATCAATTTTAAGAGTACTACAGATTTTTCTTTTTTTGGAGTAAGTCTGCCGGATTATGATAGAAATAAAATTATCATAAATCCTGTTCGAGGCACACAAGGAAGTGGCGCAGGATCTTATCGAGGTCGAAAATATTCAGATAATAGGACCGTAATACCTTATGATCTAATTGACTTTTATATACTTTCAAAAGACTCTTTGTTCGTAAAATCTCTTTTTGGTACAAAGAACCGATTAAAATGGGATTACCATCTTGAGATGGGTAAACAGAAACAAAAAATATCTGGAGACAACATCATTTATATTTCCGGTTTTTGCACTGAGAAGCAATTGAAAATAATCAGGAAGAGGAAAAAAAATAGCAGCAACTAAGTTCCCGCCTGCGATATTTTTAAACAAGAGTATGATTTAAACTGCTCTATTGAATTTAAGGGACTGTATATAGGTGAATGTGATTTCACAGAATTGATCGATAAATAAAAAGAGGAATTTCAAGGAAAGCAAGGTGAAAATATTTACACTCATTGTGATTTTATCTATGTCACAAATACTGACTCCGCTTTTATACGCGCAAAACCATACTTTTGATTTTTGCGTAAAAAATATTGATTCTGATAATGAATCTCGCTATACTTTGATGTCATTAAAGCATCAATCAATTCTGCCAGATTCTACTTGGCAAATTCCGAATACCGTAAAATGCGCTTGCAATGCCTGGTCAACAAATGTTCGTATAGCAACTCCAGGCTTAACTTCTGGAGGAATCAATTTTGCAACTTGCACTGTAATGGGGAATCCATCAAGTATTTCAACAACGAAAACATTACCAAATATTGAAATGCCAACCACAATTCTTTATTTTCCTGCCGGGACTTTTTCTGCAAGTATAAGAGATTACTTTCAAAAGGAGGTTAAAGGTTTCTGGAAAGCCTCTTTGTATTGTGGAGGAGGAAATGAAAAAATAGAATTCATCTACGAATTTAAGGCTCGTATTGTTGGAGAATGTAGTGAGTAAATAAATGATTCATAAAGTGATTTATAAAATTTGCATCATTATCGCATGTGCGTTCGCATTTTGCAATGCCGCCGATTATCCAGATGAAAAATCGGATGATGACCCAATCTTTTCCTATTTCTGCTTTTATAAGGATGTTGTTTCCTGGATAAAGAATGATAGCGTCTATGCTTTATCCTATTATGAAATGCAAAATGAATTTACGATTAGTGTCGATTATAAGAGTACGACAAGTTCATCCATATTCGGAGTAAATCTTCCGGATCTTGATCAAAAAAAAATACAGACCGATCTTGTGCGAGGAGTGCAAGGAGAAGGAGGTGGATTCTATCAAGGTCGAAAATATCCAAGAAATAGGGTCGTAAAGCCTTACGACTTAATCGATTTTTACATTCTCCAAAAAGATTCTTTGTATGTTAAAACTCTGTTTGGAACAACGAATCGACTGAAATGGGAATATCTCCTAGATATGGGAAAACAGAAACAAAAAATATCTGGAGATAACATCATTTACATTTCCGGTTTCTGCACCGAAGAACAACTGAAAGCGATAAGAGAAAGAAAAAAGAAGTGTCCTGATAAAAATAATAACTGTAAAAAATGAATAAAATGGCATAGAGGCGGTTTTATCAAGCGCCGTCAGAGCTTCGCAGGGTCTGCATGGACTTGCGGAAGATTTCCTTTCCGGCGCCAAGCTCAAAGAAATACTTGAAAATACCGAGATCGACCTTGGCAAACGGAGCAAAACGAGATTTCGCAAAAACGCGATCGTTCTCATCGACAGTAAACTTGGCCTTAAACTGATTCAGAGCCGAAGGCGCAAGCATCACGTAATCAATCCCCTTCTTGAACCAATCTGGAGCCGATTCATAATCTGGAGCAATGCGCGTTACAGGCTTCATGGGGTGTTGCACGCCCTGCGTTTCTCCATAACCAATGGCAATCACCATTTCCAGTTTTTCGCCATCATCAATTTCAATAGTCGGCGTTTTCTTGAACGTAAGCCCTACTACGCAAGTATTCAGCCCCAATGTTTGAGCCAAAAGCACCAGTTCCGCCGTTGCATACCCCGCGCGTTCTTCGAGCGTAGCCTCACAACCCGCCGTTGATTTTAGCCCGGCAACGGCAATATAATTTTTCACATTTCGAAAAGACCCGTAATGGGCTAAGCGGCCACTAAAAGCCACGTCATCATTCAAAATAAGCTGCATGTGAAGCGCAAAATTTTCGTTCAACCTTCTAATACGCGCCTGCAATTCCTCCACTTGCGCCTTGGTTAGCGGCTCAGGGCGATACTTACGTACAGAATGACGTGCAAAAACAGCTTCTTCTAAAGTCATTTTTTCTCCTTTATATACACCCAAAGTGTCCGCAACTACTAAAAAAAAGATAAATTATATAAGAACAAAGTGAATCAATTATTTTATTGATTTTTATTTTTAGGGGGCAGGTAAATCATGAAAGTCCAAGAACGCTTTTTAAAATACATCAGTTTCACCACCACCTCCGACGAGAACAGCCAATGCTGTCCTAGTACCAAACAGCAACTCGAACTTGCCAAATTCCTTGCCGAAGAACTCGAAGGCATCGGGCTTTCGCAGGTCAAAATGGACGAAAATGGCTATGTCTATGGGCTTTTGCCAGCAACCGCAGGCCGCGAAAACGATACTCCCATCGGGTTTATCAGCCACATGGACACCTCACCAGATTTTTCGGGAGTAAATCCGAAACCGCAAATTATCAAAGACTACGACGGTAGCGATGTTCTGCTCAAAGGTTCCGGCGCTATACTGAAAGTCGAAGACTTTCCTACGCTCAAATGGCTCAAGGGGCGCACGCTCATCACCACGGACGGCACGACACTCCTTGGCGCCGACGACAAGGCTGGCATTGCAGAAATCGTGACTGCGATGGAAGAGCTCGCCGACACCGACAGGCATGCCGAAAGCCGCGGCTACGAAAACCTTTCCGGCCATGGCGACATCTGGGTTTGCTTCACGCCAGACGAAGAAATCGGGCGCGGCGCCGACCGCTTGGATTTAGGCTATTTCAAGGCTAAATACGCCTACACGGTCGATGGAGGCTACGAAGGCGACATCGCTTACGAAAACTTCAACGCTGCAAGCGCTACATTCAAAATCCACGGCAAAGGGGTGCATCCCGGCGAAGCCAAGGGCATCATGAAAAATGCAGCTCTCATGGCCGCCGAAATCGCCATGGCGCTTCCTAAAAACGAAACCCCAGCCACCACCGAAGGTCACGAAGGTTTTTACCACCTCACCGACATCCAAGGCGATGTCAACGAAGCGACTCTCAATTACATCGTGCGCGATCACGACCAAGTGCGTTTCGAAGACCGCCAAAAATTCCTAAAGGAACTCGCCGAAAAATTCAACGAGCAATTCGGAGGCTCGCCTTTCGCAAATGCACAAGAAAACGAAAACCACGCAGGCGGTACCGTCGTCGAACTCGAACTTGAACATTCCTACAGCAACATGCTGCAAGTCATCGAGAAAAATCCAGCAGTCCTTGAACGAGCTCGCACGGCAATCGAATCGGTCGGAATTACAGCCGTAAGCGATCCCGTCCGCGGAGGCACCGACGGCGCAAAGCTCAGCTTTATGGGCCTCCCCTGCCCCAATCTTGGCACCGGCGGCTACGGCTACCACGGTCCCTTCGAGCACGTCACCGTCGAAGGCATGCAAACGGTCGTCAAAATCATCAAGAAAATTGCCGAAACTAGAGGATAATTCGTTTTACAGATTTTGTTAAAGTCGGACTTTTTATGGAAATTTTTCATAAAAAGTCACAAACATATTCATAACAACTTTGATTTTTCTTGATATAATTATATAAGTTAAACTTATCAGGTTGATCAAAAACAATTATACATTTAAGAATCGGAGGTCAATATGCATATTTCTTTTGTCATATTCATTGCAATTGTTATTGTCATCGTTGCCGTTGCCTCATTCTGTTTAGGGCGCCACATCTGTATAGCATCGAAGAATGGCTCACAAAAATCCAAGAACAGCATGCCGTTTGGAGCCTGCCTAACCAAGAACACAGCCAAATTCAAATACGGAACAATCAAGGATGCTCGTGATGGCGAAACTTACCGGACTATTCAAATCGGAAATCAAGTATGGATGGCAGAAAACCTGCGCTATAACGCAGAGAACAGTTACGCTCCAGATAACGACGAATCCAACGTGAAAAATTACGGACGCCTCTACACGTGGACCTCCGCACTCGACATTCCTACGGAATACACTGAGCAATCTCCGGCAAAAGACATCGAGATGTACAACAAGATAAAGGATAAGAATTACCAAGGCCTTGCGCCAAAAGGCTTCCACATTCCAAGCAAAAAAGAATGGGAAACTTTGCTCAGCAATCTAGAAGCAAAATCCGACGGCAAGGAACTGCGCAGCGCCTGTTTCTGGCAGAACCCCGGCGAAGATACTTTCGGATTTTTCGCACTTCCAGCCGGTTACCGATTCGACAACGGTAACTTCTGCCATTTCGGTAGGCGCGCCCGATTCTGGAGTAAGGACGAATACGGCAAGGCCAATGCATTCCGCTTGAGCCTTACAAACAATTCCGTTGACATCGAAGGCGTTTACAGATCCGATGCAATCTCGATACGCTGCGTGAAGAATGTGTAGGGGGGATGAGTTAATAGTTACTAGATAATAGTTATCAGTTACTAGAACTTTGTTAGCAGAACAACGTCGTTGCGCAAGCGCAAGACGATTTCGCCCCGACGGGATCCGAGCAACTTCATTCAACTATTGCAAAAATCCCTCGCGAAAAAATTCGCGAGGGATTTTTGTTTTAACGCTTATGTAAAAGCTCCATTACTATCGGGGAGTATTTTATTTGGATGGGTTGTCACCGTGAATGTAGCTTACAAAAGCGAAGCGTCTGCTATCGGGGGCCCAGGAATTGACATTAATTGTTCCTTGCCCACCGAAAAGTTTAAGGATTGTTTCGGGAACGGACCAAGAATCTGCGGGATTTGCGCGACGCATCAAACGCAGTTCCACGTTTTTATTTGGAACATGTTCACCAGGGCGCACATCCGTTTCCGTGTATGCGACCATCACGACCTTTTGACAGTCAGGAGAAATATGCGGGAACCACGTATTCCAATGCAAGTCATGGGTCATCTGCGTTTGTTCGGAGCCATCCGCCTTCATGCAGAAAGCCTGCATACGTCCCGAGCGTTCGGAATTAAACCAAATATATTCACCATTGCAATCGTACTCAGGGCCGTCATTCAATCCAAACGCAGTCGTAAGGCGAGTCTCGTTACCGCCCGCCGCAGAAATCGTGTAGATATCGTAACTTCCGTTTCGTTCTGCGCAATAGGCAAGAGTCTTGCCGTCCGGCGTAATGCCATGCAAGTAGCTTGGCGCAAGAGGCGTCACTAAGCGCGGTTCGCGGCCGTCAAAGTAAATCTTGTAAATACGCGAAAGCCCGTCTTCTTTTGTGTGGTGGCTCACGTAAATGCCGCTGCCATCAGGGTCAAGAACGTGGTCGTTATTGCAGTTGTCCACATAATGACTTTCAATTTCCGTCACCTCGCCCGTCGCGATTTCAAATTTGTAAATGCGTCCATTGCTGTTGTACGTAAGGAAAGTTCCATCGGCGCTCCAGTTTGGCGCTTCAATAACGCAATCAAACTCCTTGAGGATTTTCGCTTCACCAGTTTCAATATCAAAGACTTGCAAAATAGACTTGTCACCATTGCGGTTCCACGTTTCACCCGGAGAAATTTCAAATGTGTAGCTTACGCCAAACTGCTCACGAATTTTATCCATGAGCGTCATGAACTCCATCGTTTTTGCATGTGTCATTTCTGGGCGTTCCCAAACAATTTGTTTCGAGAGCGCGACGCCTATCGTCCCGCCATTCGAGATATCACAGCATTCGCAAGGTTTGCAAATTTCGTGCCGGAACTGAGCAGGATTTTCAATTGCCTCTTTGCAAGCGAGAACTTCGTATTCGTAGCAGTTGCAAAGGCGCGGCGGTTCAACAGTTTCAACTACATTCCCGGCATTATCAAGCAGTTCAAGCTTTACCATGTCATTCAAATTCTGTACACGGATTTGCCCCGCCGTTCCATAAATCACGCCCTCGTTATGCGTCGGCGAAACCATCGAAGTCTTGAGATACGCCTTTTGACCGTTTTCGTACGTGATGTTTATCCAGTCACTTGCATCCACGCCCGTTTTGAACTTGACGCACTTGCAATCCATGGACGTGATTTCGTTACGGACAAATTTTCCGTCAGTATCAACACGCTCGCCAAGGAACAAATCTGCAAATGTAAGGCTGTAAATGCCGATATCCAAAAGCGCACCACCCGCCAGCGACGGATTATGCATACGCTCCCTATCGCTGAGTTTCATCGAAAAATCGGCTTCAACTGTTTCCACATTTCCAATGCGACCTTCACAAATCCAGCCGCGAATCGTATCCAGCGCCGGCAAGAATCGCGTCCACATGGCCTCGCACAAGAAAACGCCCTTGTCATGCGCAAGCGCAATCACCTCAGTTGCAAGTTTTGCGTTCGCGGCAAAAGCTTTCTCCACCAAGATGTTCCGGCCATGATCAATGCAAAGTTTCGCAAATTCATGATGGTGCGAATGCGGCGTTGCGATATAAATCAAGTCAACAGCAGAATCTGAGGCAAGTTCCTCGTAACTGCCATACGCTTTTTTAAAGCCATACTCTTTCGCAAAAGCATCGGCCTTTTCCAAATTACGGGACGCCACGGCGTAACATTCCACGCCCATCCCCTTATTTTCTAAAGTATTTACAGCAGCAGCCATCTTTGTTGCGATATGGCCACACCCAAGAATCGCGAATTTCAAAACCTTCATGGTAAAAATATATATCGAAAATTTTTAAGCAGCAATAATTTACCACAAATACCGTTTACCGCTGTAGCCGAATAAAAAACACTCTAGAATTTGATATATTTTTCACCATGAATCAAATCAAGTCTGTTGCAGTTGTAGGTCTCGGGGCTGTCGGTGCCGTTGTGGCAGAACAGCTCTTGAGCGTTCTCGGAAACAAACTTTATTGCGTGATGGACGCCGAACGCAAGGCGCGCTACCAGGCAAGCGGAATCGTCATCAACGGGAAAAAGGCAGAATTCAACTTTGTCACGCCGGACGAAGTCCCGGTCGTTGACCTTGTGATTTTTGCGACCAAGAATTTGCAATTCAACGAAGCGCTCGAAGAAGCGAAAAATGCGGTCGGTCCGAACACGGCTTTGCTTTCACTCTTGAACGGCGTGCATTCCGAAACAGAAATCGAGCGTGTTTACGGTGCTGAAAAGACTTTGTACGGATTCATCGTTAATTTGCAGTCTATCAACAAGCACGGGAACATTGACTGCGCGGGTCGCGGCATCATCCTCTTTGGCGAAAAAGACAACCGCCGTTCCGAACGCGTCGAAGCCATCCACCAGCTTTTCGAAGATGCACACATCGTCCACAAGATTCCAGAAAACATCCGTTTAGAAATGTGGAAAAAGCTCTTGATGAACACCGTATTCAATTCGATCGGAGCGATTTGCCGTTCCACATTTGCAGGATTCAATTTCCCAGTGATGCAATCGCTTGTGCGTAAAATCGGAAACGAAGTGATTCAAGTGGCAAACGCCGAAGGCTTTGCGCTCACGAACGAAGACCTCGAAGAAAACTTGCGACTCACCTGCAACTACACGCCGCTCGGCAAGTGTTCCATGTTGCAAGACATTGAGGCCGGGCGCAAAACGGAGAACGCCTATTTCTGCGGGACCATCAGCAAGCTCGGAAAAGCACACGGGATCCCAACGCCCTACTGCGAATTCTTAGGCGAACTCATCGAAGGCACTGAACTCGCACGAGAATTGCAAAAGAAGCTGTCATAACAAGATTTCACTGGATTGGGCTAAAGCCCCAACTCTTTGGCTCGGTTATAAAAATGAGCAAGCTCATTTTTGCAACGCTCACCTTCTGAGTTGTTTTCGCTTCGCTCAGAATGACGAAGAAGCAGGATGCATTACGCGCAAATGACGATGATACTAAAGGTATTTCACGACTTCCACGTCGGCGGGGAGCCAATTCACGGAATTAAGATTTTCGCGGTCAAGCCATTTGGCGGCTTCGTGTTCCAGAAGTTTCGGTTTGCAGCCTGCGGCAAGCGAGCAATAAAAGCAACGCATTGTCAAATGGAATTTAGGATAATCGTATTCCACCGTGCAGATCTTTTCGCCAACACTCACTTCGACATCGAGCTCTTCTTTCAATTCGCGAACAAGCGCCTGTTCCGGAGTCTCACCCGGTTCCATCTTGCCGCCCGGAAATTCCCAGCCACCTTTCTGGTCGCCATACCCGCGTTGCGTTGCAAAAATGCGGCCACCGTCTTTAATGACTCCCGCAACAACTTCTATAGATTTCATGGAGCCAAAGATAAAAAACAAGATTTAACTAGATCCTTCGACTTCGCTCAGGATGACATTTTATTTGCGGGAAATCACATAAAAATACAATTATAGCCTACTTTTTCAATCAACTATTGCTTTTTCAAATTAAATTTTATAAAATTTAATTGCACAAAATTAAAACAGTGTATATGGAGAAAAAATTATGAACATCTACGATTTCACCCTGACCGACGGAAAAGGAAACGAAGTCCCACTCGCCAACTACAAAGGCAAAGTGATGCTCATCGTGAACACGGCAACAGGTTGCGGATTCACCCCGCACTACAAGCCGATTGAACAAATGTACGCCGATTTCCACGACAAGGGATTCGAAGTCATCGACATTCCCTGCAACCAGTTCAAAGGCCAAACACCAGGAACCGATGAAGAAATACGTGAATTCTGTACCCTCCATTACGGAACGGAATTTCCGCAGATGAAAAAGTCCGATGTGAACGGTCCGAACGAGCTCCCGCTCTACACGTACTTGAAATCGCAAAAAGGATTCGAAGGATTTGGAACCGGGATAAAAGCAGCGGCAATGGCTTTGTTCGTGAAAAGCATCGATAAGGATTACAAAAATAATCCCGACATCAAGTGGAATTTCACAAAATTCGTCATCGACCGCAAAGGGAACGTTGTAGCGCGTTTTGAGCCAACAATCAAGATGGAAAACGTACGCGCCTACATAGAAAAACTACTTTAGGGAACGCAATGAGTTACCCTCAATTAAAACTAGAAAACCAACTATGCTTTCCGCTATACGCCGTGTCCAAGGAAATCACTCGGCGTTATGCGCCATTTCTTGAGCCGCTCGATCTCACATACACGCAATACATCGTAATGCTTGTGCTATGGGAAGAGAAAAAATGCAACGTCACAGAGCTCGGGAAAAAGCTTTACCTCGATTCAGGAACACTTACCCCGCTCCTAAAAAAGTTAGAAAGCAAAGGTTACATCAAGCGCTCTCGCGAAGAATCCGATGAGCGTTGCCTTTCTGTAAGCCTCACCTATGACGGCGAAAAGTTGCAACACAAAGCAGCAAGCGTCCCCAAGTCAATGACAAGTTGTGTAAATTTGTCGCTAGACGAAGCCAAACAGCTATACAGCACGCTCTACAAAATTTTGGAAGGCTTCAAGGACAATGCATGATTAAAATTTTATTCGTATGTCACGGGAACATATGCCGTAGCCCCATGGCTGAATTTGTAATGAAAAAATTGATACGCGATTTGCCTGCAGTAGGAAAGCGCGAAATTAGTTCGTCCACAAAACTTGAAGTCGAGACGGACACAGCGCTTTCTACCGCGGACTTCGAAATCGCCTCAGCCGCCACAAGCACCGAAGAAATCGGGAATCCAGTTTACCCGCCAGCAAGGCATATGCTCGCCAAACACGGCATCGACTGCAGCGGCAAAACGGCACGGCAAATGACAACTGCCGACTACGAGCATTATGACTACATTGTGCTCATGGACCAGAACAATCTGCGGAATCTCCGCTGGATTTTGCCTCGTGACATTTACGAACGCGAAACTAGCGCCGTTGCCAGCAACGACACGCCCCGCAAAGTTTCTCTCTTAATGGATTGGGCAGGCAAAAGCCGCGACGTAGCGGACCCTTGGTACACCGGCGATTTCGAAGCTACATGGCGTGATGTGAACGAAGGTTGCAAGGCCATGCTCAAAGCTATTTGCAAATAAATAATCTCAAAGAAACGATTATTCCAATTTGGACTATTCATCACTGGTCTGCGGATTCTCAATTTTGTACTTTCAAAATTAACTCATACTTCAACCTAGCGCTACCCTTTTGGGGTAGCGTTTTTTTATCGTCAGCATTTTTCATGATAAACTAATTGTAAATATTCCAATTTAAATTAAAATCCACTACTCTGAGAAAATGTTTCTTTGTAGTTTACAAAATGGGCGGTCATCCGTCTAACAATAAAAACACAAGGAGGCAATCATGAAAACGGTAAAATTTATAACGGCTGTCGCGCTCATGTTTATGGTCACGGCATCGTTCGCGTCAAATAAAGTCGTCAAATCAAAACTGGGCGACATTGAACTTACCAATCAAAAAGATGGGGGTTCAGTTGTCTGCACCGCAGGTTTCAATGACGAACTGAAGATTCTTAAAGAAGCAGAAACTGCAGTCCTTGTCAAAGGAAAGTGCGGTAATGGTTGGGTCGAAAAATCGAAAATCGAATACGTCGCACAAGGTCCGGGAAACAAGTCCTATGATTTTGACAACATCGTAATCGACGGTTTCTTTAATGACCCTCTTATCAACATATTCTATGACAACCCCAACACTCTCGCAGAAGTAGAAATCAACCGCGACTTCAAGGAGTACCTGACTTACACGATGGATAGAGAACAAACCGAAATGCGAAATGGAGAAAACTAGTTCAAAAAAAAATTAAACAAATTTTCAACACATCAACCTAGCGCTACCCTTTTGGGGTAGCGTTTTTTATTGCCGGTATTTTTCATAACAAACTAATTGTAAATATTCCAATTTAAATTCAAAAGCACTACTCCGGCAAAATGTAACTTTGTAGTTTACAAAATGGGCGGCCATCCGTCTAACAATAAACACAAGGAGGCAATCATGAAAACGGTAAAATTAATGACGGCTGTCGCGCTCACGTTAATGGTCACAGCGTCGTTCGCGTCAAAAAACGTCGTCAAATCAAAACTGGGCGACATTGAACTCACCAATCAAAAAGATGGAGGTTCAGTAGTCTGCACCGCAGGCTTCAACGACGAGCTGAAAATTCTCAAAGAATCGGATTCGGCTGTTTTCGTCAAAGGGAAATGCGGACCAGGTTGGGTTGAAAAATCCAAAATTGAATACGTCGCACAAGGTCCCGGTGATAAAAGCTTCATCATGGACAGTGTCGGCGTGCAGGCCTGGATCGACAACCCGAGCGCCATCTTCGTTTTGGAAGGTAATGACATCGATTTCGATGGAGTTAGCATCGATCGCGATTTCAAGGAATACCTGACTTACACGATGGATAGAGAGCAAACTGAAATACGAAATGGAGAGAATTAATCTCACACATCAAACCAAACGCGGCCCCCAAAGGGCCGCGTTTTCCGTATTCTATTTTCTAACAAACTTCAGATTTTTTTGTTCACCAGACGGCAGGGTAACAACAATGCCATAAATTCCTGGCGATAAATCCGACAAATCTAACTGGTTTTGGAATAGCCCCCTAGAAGCATATGCACCATCAACAGAATAGATTTTATAACGGCATGTTTCAGTTCCATATACACGCAATTTATTTCCTTCTAGTTTCACATCAAAATGAGAAACATTCTTATTTGCAATAAATCGTGTCGTTTCATCCGATGAAGAATCCGCTTTTTCCGCCTTGGCTTTTCGAACTTCATCAAAAAAAGAAGTCATCTTACCCAAGTTTTCACTCGAATACATTTCATTTCCACCGTGAGTTCCGCCCGGCACTGAAACAAGCTCACTTTTCACCTTGTACTTTTGCAAAGAGTCATAAAGTTCCTTGCTTTGCTCCGGATTCACAATTTGATCAGCCGTTCCATGGAACAATATTGTCGGAGCATCACCTTCACTGGCATAATACGGCGAACTCGCCACCATCCATTTATCCTTATTGCCTTCGCGCTCTGCTCCAATAAAGGCTCCCTCGTATGTTCCCGAGCCCATAAAGTTATTAATTGGGTTCATGGTGTAAATATCTGTCGGAGGAGACCAAAGCGTAGCGGCATCAATACAACTGCTGAACGAAGTAAAACTTCCAAGGTCACCTTCCAAATCTACAGTCACAGAGCCCGACTTACCTTCTTTTAAGCCGCAGGTCGTAGCAACGAGACTTGAAAGGTGACCTCCTGATGAAAATCCAGACATAGCAATAAACGACGTGTCTATTTTATACTTACTTGCGTTTCCGCGCAAATACCGCACCACCGCCTTGAGATCATGTAGCTGAGCAGGATAAATAGCATCGCTTGCCGATCGATGGTTCGGTGTGACAACCGCATAGCCCGCCTTAAGGAGCGCCGCGCAAATTGTATTTAAATCCGCCGAGCCTTTAGAATTATTCATACTCCAAGCACTGCCGTAAGTATGAACCACCACCGGATACAAATCCTTGTCCCCTTTAGGCAAGTAAATATCCATTGCGTGATAGGTTTTTCCATCGCCGACGTAGTTTACATCAGCAAATTTTTCGGAATACTCCAGCTTATCGTTGCCAGATTGCGGGCCACCAAAGCCACCGCCCATACCACCGCCCCACTGGGCGAATGCAGAAATAACGGCGGTAAGGCATACCGCCACAGTAATTTTTTTCATTATCCACTCCAATCAACTACAGCCCTAACACAGAACTGCAGCCATTTGTAATATATACAGAAAAAAGCCCCACTGGACAACGTGAAGCTTCTTTTTCATTGTTCTATTTTACAACTAATTAATTATTAGTTTATCGACTGTTCATTTCAAGAACGCTAAAGCGAGCCGAACAGATGGCGGATCACGCTTCGACTTCGCTCACTTCGATTGAACTCAGCGCAGGCAGCACTGGAGTCCACCATGACGTCGCCATAAAGCCTATTTCGGAAGGCGGTCAGCAGGGAAGATACTGAAATAAATTTCGGAGCCGTTCGTTTGGCGGTTTGTATAGAAGATATGCAAATGATGCACAGAACCATCAGCCCAGCCCAACGAGTCCGAGGCCCCCTTGCAGTTATCTTCAAGGGCAAGAGGTTCGCCTGCATGGCAACCGTGATTGTTTTCGGCAAGAGTCTTTAGCTGGAAGCTGGCTGGGACAAGCATGTGATCGCCGCCCATATCGGCCACTAGTACACCATCGACAAAGACCCACATGTCGCCGCTGCTGGCAAATTCAAAAACTTGCGGAGTCGGAACTTGTTTAGCGGTTTCATAAATGAACGGGGTATAAGCCATCATGGTAAAATGGAAATTGCGGAGATGTTGCAAGCCCAAATAAGAAGTTTTGCTCCCGAAAGCTTCCACCGCCTTTACAGCAGCGCTATGCCCAGAACCATTTGAATTGACAGCACGTGGACCGCCCTGATTCAACCATTCAGTGCACAAATCACTAGTTTTTTGTCCAAATTCATCCACTTGACTACTAGCGTACATGTAATTGTACGGCGGACAAAAGATTGAAAGCGACTGGGGCTCATACTGTTCGCACGAGCTATTCACCTGAATTGACGGGTCGCAAGGCTTATTCATCACCCATTGGCTTGTCACAGGATCAATGCTATCAAGTGGGAAAAAGCCGCCGTTATTATAACCACGGTCGAAAACATAATCGCCTGACACAGAATCCTTGACTAGTTCCAAAACGGCATTAACGCGTTTGTTGACAGACGGAACGTCGGTAAACCATTGATCAAAATTCGCATTATCGCAGCGTTCGCTCATCTTGCTGATCGTAACGCCTTCAAGCATGTCAATTTGACCGTCAGTACCCTTTTGGGTGAATTTCAAGAATGAGCTGACCATCCCCGTCGTTGCAATTACAGGATTCGACCAAACATTCCTTTTGCAGGTATGCCGATGATTCAGGCTTTCTGAAACATTCATATATCCACGAAGAAGCCGCTGATGAGAGCCGCTATAAACGTGCTCAGCGCATTCACCGTACTCCAGCACCGGACCAGCAGAAGTTTGCTGCAGATAAGACGGCAAAGAAGTATTCGCCTGCATCGGAAGTCCATCTACACCAATCGCAACACCAAAGCCAGACTCAATCGTTTGGGCATTTCCGCAAGTATAATGATAAGCCGCTGCAGCATACCAATCGGTTCCAAAGCCAAAAGCGTTCATCGCCGTGCCGGTTCTAGTGACATAATTATAAATATCATCCAAATGCTCCACAGCTTCTTCCGAGAAATTTTCAAAATCTGAATGGTTCGGCTGAAAATCACGAATCACAACATTCATCTTGCTAATCGTTCCAGAAGCAGCCGCATATTCATAAGATACCGCGGATTCATTTTCCGTTTGCGAAGAATTTTCAGATGACGAAGAAAGCGCCGTCCCCACTGGCGATGCTATTGCTGTCGAATCGTCTGAACACGACGAAAGAAGCGCAAGCAAAGGAATGGCACAAAAGCCCATGGACAAAGATTTCATATAAGACCTCCTTAAACAATTGGTACCAAATTTAAAAAAGTACTTGTTCAAGAGAGAAGCTATCAGAGACAATCAGGGCATTCCCATCACCATCAGGAACACTGGACAACATTTTTCTACTCAATCAATCGTCCATCTTTATTGCATAATCCAACGAGTATGCTGTTGCCATCCGAATCCACTTTTAGCAAGCCATATTCAGCTTTTTCGTATTTTTTAGCGGAACCTTCCTGGAAAAAATAGTTATCGGCTCCAATAGTCAACCGTCCCAAATCTCTCTTATAACGGATTATAAGTTCTCCATCGTTCACATTTTTGCCGCTCTGCAGGCGCACAAACTCTGCCACCCTATTGCGGCCCATTTTTACCACAATGTAGCCAGATTTTGAATCGTAGCCTATTTTATCGAAAACTTGATAATTCAACGCCATATAGTCGCCCTGCATAAGCGAACGCGGGTCAACCGGCGCAAGGCGCAACAAGACTTCGGTGCCTTCGCCAATCAGCGTTTCTTTTTGTATCACCGAAAAGGTAAAGAACAGGAGTACCAGTATCAGGTTCACTGCTAATACGATTTTATAATTTTTACTCATTTGATCACGCGTTTAACAAAGTAAAACATCAGCAAGAAAAACAATCCCGAAGCCATCAGCAGATAAGACTTGTTTATCAGCAACATATCTAAATCGTAATAGAAGTAAGCGAGTCCTCCAACAAATGTTGCAGAAAAGATAACCAAGCACACATAGTCGAGAACCAAAAACGACAGCAACATTCCTACAATCGGCAAAGCCATAGCAGGATACAACGCTGTAGACATACTGCAAGATAGCGCAAGTATATAACCAACAATCAACTTTTCGCCTGTAACATAATTGCGCAGCAAAATACAAGCAATAACAAAACTGATTGCCGCAAAAACAATTGCAAATGCAGTATTGTCGCCATGAATAAACCACAAAAGCACAACTGATACTGCGGCCGTAGCAAAACGGATGGTTTTCAGATAGTCTTTAACCACTGTTGAAGCAAACCATTTATCTCTGATGGTGGCAGCAAATATGCCCATGTAGACTACGATAATCGCAAAACAGGACATTTCGATATTGCGATTTTTCATCGCGTGACCAGATAAAAAATTGTCGAAATACGAGAAGAAAATAAGCGGAAGCACCACTGAAGCATAGCAAATCAGCATCTGCCGGCACAAGCGCATCTTGCTCAAAGCAAACGACAAAATAGCCGCCACAAATTGCAGCACCAGAGTCAGCGTCAAGTGGTGATCACCTGCAACATACCCGAATGTAAACCCGACAATAAACAGCGGAAACGCCACCAACAGCAACAACACATCATTGTCGTCGGACTCTGTGTCTTGCGAAAAGACTATCGCACAAACAATTGCAACCACCGATAGCATGCCATATATAGCCAAGTGACCTTGCACAAAAAGAGCTACTATACCAGCCAACAGCGCGGCAATGATTATTCCGCCAAAGCCCATCACTATCAGCAATGGCCAAGGCAAATGGTTGGATTTAGGGCTATTATTTTCCATTGTCGATAACCGATTGTTTTGTTGACGTTTCAGATTTTTCTTGCTTCCACTTTCTGTATTGTTCTACAATAGCAAAGGCCGCTCCAGCCAAGGCAGCAGCACTTAGCATCAAGTGGAGCAATAGTCCACCCAAATCATGTGAGAGACATCTGATAAAAACGCATTCCAGCACACTCAACGCGCCTAAGAACAACATGGAATAAAGCCATATACCCTTCTGCTTCAGCGCAAACCATATTGTCGCAGCAGTTACTGCAAAAGCAATCAGAAGATTAAGCGCAGACACTTCACTAAAAATTACAAGGCACACTACGGACACAGCTACGCCAAATTCAATTGTAAACAAAAGGCTTGTAAACCAAGACGGCGGAGCGGACAAACACGGCAGATATTTTGAAGCCAAAATAAAAAATGAAATCCACGCCGCACCATAAAGCATAAACACTGTCGTAAACCAATCTCCGTTTGGAAATAAAGGAACAACGCCCATCGAAAAAAGCGCAATAAAGAACGTCCAAAGCGGATAGAAATCAGCGATAAACACCCACGCCAAGATGCAGAATGCCCAAGAGAGAAAAAATACGTAAGAATCGGCCTTGGTCTGATACACTTGTCCGAATATCGCCCAAAATACGCCCACAAGCCCACATAGCACAGATACCGTGATTTTGCGAGTGAAGTCGCTCATCTTCACTTTCACAGCCACCGCAAAAATCGCAAGAATCAACGCCACGGCTATGCCCATTTTCACAAAGCGGTGCATGTGCTCCCAATTGTAGGCAAAGAAGAATATTATGCCCGCAAGCATCAACCCCGAGCCTAACGTCAGCGTAAAAATCTGCAAAAATCGCATCCAAGCCTTAGCATCGGCCAATTTAGGCTTGTCGCTCCCTGATAATATAATTGAATCGTCCATATTAAAAGTAATTGTTTTATGGTTACTTCTAAAATATATCTTTTTCGTGGAAAAATTCACTTTCGTAAAAAAAAAGACCCCGGCACTGAGGCCGAGGTGACAATGTTGTAGTGACGAGACTATTCTTGTCACGATTCACGTATGGGGAGGGCTCCTCCTTTTACTTCAAGAAGCTTTCTGTCATGAGGCGGGCTTCCTTGTCGGCTTCGAGAACTTGTTCGAGCGAGAGATGGCCTGTGACATTCGGAGCCTTGTCCATCACCATTTCCACATACTTCGGGATGTCCGTGAACTTGAGGTTCCCTTTGAGGAAGCGGTCCACGAGGACTTCGTTTGCAGCGTTCATCATCGCAGGGACGATACCGCCACGGCGGCCTGCGTCAAACGCAAGAGCGAGGCAACGGAACTTGTTGAAGTCCGGTTCGAAGAACGTGAGCTTTGCAAGAGTCGGCAAGTCGAGGCGCTTCGTTTCGAGCTTGAGACGATCCGGCCACGTGAGTGCCACCTGGATAGGAATGCGCATGTCGGGAGCGCCGAGCTGTGCCATCAAGGAACCATCGCGGAACTGCACCAGCGAGTGCACCATGGACTGCGGGTGAACCACGACCTTGATCTGGTCATACGGAATGTGGAACAAGAAGTGTGCTTCGAGCACTTCGAGCCCCTTGTTCATCATGGACGCAGAGTCAATCGTAATCTTCTTGCCCATGCTCCACACCGGATGATTGAGGGCGTCAGCGACTGTGATGTTTTCGAACTTTTCGATAGGCCATTCGCGGAACGGGCCACCCGAAGCCGTGATTTCGAGGAATTCCACTTCAGATTCGCGCTTGCCGCCTTCAAGGCACTGGAAAATGGCGCTGTGTTCAGAGTCAATGGGCGTGATGAAGGACTTCGGATTTTCGGCAAGTTTGTCCCAAATAACCGGGCCTGCCATCACCATCGTTTCTTTGTTAGCGAGAGCCACGTGCTTGCCGTGTTCAATAGCGGTAATGGTCGGAAGGCAGCCCACAGCGCCCATCAGAGCGTTGATGATAATGTCGGCCTTGGGGTCGGCAGCAAGTTCGCAAAGACCATCCATGCCAGCGAGCACTTTTTTGCCGAGCAAGCCTTCGAGTTCCTTCGCGGCAGCTTCGTTGAACATGCAAACGCGTTCGACATTGTACTTGCGAACGATTTCAGCAACCTTTTCGACACTGCTATTGGCAGCCACAGCGTAAAGGTTAAAGATGTCGGAATGTTGGTGAATCACATCAACACTGGAGGTGCCGATAGAACCGGTGGCACCGAGAAGAACGACGTTTTTCATTTTCAAAATCTCAATAATTACAGGTTTTATTTGCGATTAAAAGATAGCTCTTTTAGAATCCCGAGCAACCATCTGAAGTCCAAAAATCCCCAAATCGCCCCCAAAAGCGTCATTTTATTACAAATTTGATACAGCTGTCAAAATTTTATCGAATTTATCATTTTTTTATTATTTTGCACTAAAAAAGGAACAAATTATGGCAAATGAACAATTGCAAATCAAACCAGACACACCTTTCGTATTTGAAATCAATGATACTACAAGTGAAGTTGTAGAAAATTTTGAAAAAAAAGACACTTCAATTTTCCAAAATATCTATAACGGCATCTTCCCCGCTATAAAAAATACTTTAGAAACCTACGAGTTAAATAAAGACAAAAACAAAGAAAATCCAAATAATATATTTGCAATTATCGGGGATAGAGGGGCTGGAAAAACATCCTGCATGAAATCAATAGCATTAATGCTATCCGAAAATAACAAAGTAGAACATTCCGTTTTTGCAAATTTCGATGACAACTCTTTTCAAAAAAAATCCTTCGAAGTAATCGAATCAACAGATCCATCATTCTTCAACAAAAACAAAAATATTTTAGATATCGTTTTAGGCAGACTATTTTCTCGATTCGAAGAAGAAGTACAACGAAATCAATCAAACAACATTAACAAAAAAAACACAGTTCTTCAAAATTTTGAAAATGTCAAACATTCTTTAGCTAGTATGGAGAAAAACGTTTGCGAAGACGATTGCGTCAATCAACTTATTGATTTAAGCGCCTCCGTAGATTTAAAAAAATACATCGGAGAATTAATTGATAGTTTTTTAGACTATATCGGAAAAGATTATCTTGTAATTCCCGTAGATGACATTGATTTGCACACGCTTTACGCATTCGACATGGCTGAGCAAATCAGAAAATACCTTGCACAACCAAGAACAATTGTGCTAATGGCTCTAAAAATCGAGCAACTAGAATATGCAATTGTCAGACATTACCTAGATCATTACAAAATGATGCTTGATCAAAAAATTATTCATAACAGTAATGTCACAGATATGGCTGTTAAATACCTAATCAAGCTCATTCCACAAAGTCATCGATTTCCTTTAATTTCCATTCAAGACCTTTTAAATGAAAAAATAGAAATTAAGAATAATAAAAATATAGTCACACAAAAAAAACATACTTTAAAAGAAATTATTATTGATTTAATTTTTGAAAAAACACATTTATCTTTTTCAACATCATCAAAAGATCCAAATCTTATTATACCCAACAATCTTCGAGAATGTCGATACCTATTAGAATTTTTAATTCAAATGGGAAAATACTCCACTACAAGATCAGGAAAATACAATCAACAAAAATTCATAACTCACCTCATTAACTATTGCGAAAAATCATTAACTTCAGATGACATATCTTTTTTAAAAAATCTTACTACAAATATTTCCGCCAGAAATTTAAACAAATACATCATCAACTATCTATCCTCAAAATTAGAACAATTTACAGACCCTTCTGAACCCCTTTATAGAAGACGCGTTTTATTAGGATCTCGCATAAACAGAATCATCAGTTTAAGAAACTCGCCCTACAATGTATCATGTGGAGACCTAGTGGCATTTCTCCAATATTTCGAATCAAGAATTTTTCAAGAAAGTGATACACTATTTACGTTTGCCATAAAAACATTATATTCAATTTTATTAGACCGCACTTATAACGAAAAAGAGAACAACAAGAAATCTATCGATGATAAAATAAATTACGATAGCATTGTCGGAGGAACTTTCATAAGTGAAAGTGATTCAGGAATTAACAGCCATTTTTCTTCAAATATCATTTATAAATGCAATCGTCAAATTCGTAGAATAATTTCAATTAATAGTTTAAAAGACAATCTAAAAGACGCCTTAGATTCAAAAGGCAACATAAAAGATTTAGAAAAATTCAACACCATCGAGTTTTTTGCACTAACAATTTCAAGAGCTTACACATTTAACAATGACGAGTCTTTCAGAACAAAAATCGACCCAGTATATACAGCAGAATTTCCTAATGACAACCCATACGTATGGTTCGACATTTTTTCACTTTTCACCAACATAACTCATATTGAACAAAGTTACAATCGAATTGATCCAAATCTTTACAAAATAGCACAAAAAAATCCTAAATCACTTTTTTCACTAATGCGAAAAACATGTCTTGATTTAAAACAAAAAAATGCCGATAAAAATATTGACGGGAATCAAGCATTTTCATCATGCAGCTGTATCCGAAATTTTGATGATTTAGAGAAAATTAGATATAACCTAATCAACAGCACACAAACCGAAGACAATGGTATCGACACAATAGAAAACATTTTAGTTACAATTTGCCCCAATATAAAACTTGAAAATAATGAAAATGATTTATATCACGAAATAAACTTCAACTTCATAGAAGTTTTATACAATTTTTTGAGCAGTCAAAAAACCAAATCAACATTTAACAATATCTATGAGAATATATCAAACCAAACATTAAATCATTTCAACAAACTCAACCAATTTACTCAAGGAATAGCTTTATTGACTGTTTTAAACAAAAAATCAGATCCTCAAAAAATAAAAGAAAACGTCCTTACAAGTATCAAAATATACATAGCCAATCTCAACTATAGCAACACTATAATCGAAGATTACATTCATGAGAATCTTGAAGATATTGATGTAAAAACACTCGAAGGCGCATACAAATTCGCACGCACCTACAACACGTTCATCGATTGGCTCAAGACTCTCCCCGTTATCGCTTAATGACAAATCTCAGCTCCATACTTCAAACATATTTCATTGACATTAGCGTCAATGAAATATGTAATTCAATAGGCAAAGTAAAGCCAGATTCTTACGACAAAGGTATTCCCGAGCCTTTGTTTAAAAAATATTTTTTAAACCATAATTCTAATTACGGAACCGATGTCGTTTCAAGCATCCATGAATATGCAAATAATTATTGGATGAAGCAAAAAAACTCATCTAACGACTTCAACGGCGTATTCAACATTCTCAGAAACGCAACTAAAGATTTATTGCATTGGGACGAATATGGAGAAAATCTTGCTTGCAAATACGAAGAATACTTAAAGTGGAACGACATATCTTCCTTTGTTGGCGAAGACATCTTCACAACATCTTTTTTAGCAAACAAAAGCATTGAAGATAATTATTCAATTGAATCTTTTGCTTGGAAGCCGCATCTTATTTCCGATTCCAAAGAAGTCAACGAAATCATTCACAGAGATCTATTCGAGCAACATTTTCACATGTATGGTTCTTCCCTCTGTTTTGCCATAAATTGGATTGCGGCAATGAATGATAGCCATCAAGTCAACAAAAAGAAAAAAGAACTAAATGCTTTCAGCGAGAACCTTACAGAAAACATCATCAAAGCTGCAGCCATAAGGCTATTCCTCTTCGACCATCTATTTGATGTTAAGCTAAATACAACAGAAGCTGATTTGATTAAAATAATTCAAGCGCAAAACATTCAGGAAATCAACGCATTATTTCTTAAATTTGCTAACACAATTAATGTTGCAAGAGATCTAGACAACATTCTAAAATACGATGGATTCACTTTTGATTATACATTAACGAGACCTATTACCGACAACGACACGCAACGGTATTATAATGTTCCTTTAATCGGTGAGCGCAAGCTATTATACAGAGCCTTCCAAAAAATTTATTCATGCGATAAAACTTTCGAGCCATATAAAACATATTTCTATATCTATCTCGTTGCCAAAAACAAAGCTCGTCAATTTTTTGTTCAAGACAACAAGACTAAAGGTTTTTCAAGATTTCAGGATTACGACAAAAGAAAAGCCCATTTTATAAAAGATGGTTCAAAATATTGGAATATTTTCTGTTTTATTTCAGCACAAACAACGGCATGCAATCAAGCCATGAAAGGGCTCGAAATGAGAATTGTGCCCAAGTTAGAATCACAACAACAAGCTCAAGAAATAAAAGAAATAAACACCAGTATCAACAATCATGCATTTGCGCTAGATCAAGATAATTTAATTTCGCAAAACAAACAAAAATTGGGTTACATTCTTCACTTTATAAAAGAAAAAGACAAGGATTTCAAAAAAATCGGAGTATATTGCAAAAACGAAAGTCTCCGGGATAAATTGGACAAACAAGCGAGCGCCATAGCAAGGCTCATCGCCACAAACAGCATGTACATTCAAGGCGGAGTCATTCCGCAACGCAAAATCAACCAAAAAGATTCCATCTACCCCATCATTGGTATTGACGCTGCAAATTCCGAATTTGGCTGTCGTCCAGAAGTTTTCGCAACCGTATTCAGACGATTAAAATATGTCCATCACAGCAATCGTACAGATTATCTTTACAGTCGCAAAAACTATCAACTGGGCAGAACATTTCATGTCGCCGAAGATTATTACGACATAGTTGATGGACTCCGAGCTATTGATGAATGTATTTTCTATTTAAACTTTGGCGAAGGAGACCGCCTCGGTCATTGCGTAGCACTCGGCATTGAACCTCAACGATATTACAAAACTAGAAACTACACCATCATTCTACCGAAGCAAATTCTTTTGGACAACGCCGTTTGGCTTTTGTTCAAAATGGATGAATACTCGATTCCTGATTCCAATGGATTAAAAAAACGTTTAAGAGACGTTTTTCATTTTTACTTTCCACAAATATACAAAGGGTATAGCGGTACAATCGAAGACTACTACTCGGCATGGAAACTTCGCGGAGACGATCCAAGATCATCCACGCCAAAAGATTCGTACATTAAACCATATCTTTTGAACAAGATTGATTCAGAATTAGACTTATTCCGAGAAAATGAAGATATTAGCAATTTGTATAGAGCATACCATAGTTGCGACCAAAGAATTAATGGAGAGGAACTCGTTGAATTTCAGCTAAAAGATAGCGATGTCTGGGTGATTCGAGACCTACAGCAATTCATGCGCAAAGAAATCAGCCGGAAAAAAATTTCTATCGAGACAAACCCCACATCGAACATCATTATTACCGATGTAGAACGCTACAGCAAGCACCCTATTTTGCAATTCTATAATTATGGTTTATCCGATGATGCAAATCCAGAACAGATAAATGTTTCGATAAATACAGACGACCAAGGTGTTTTCGCAACATCGCTCGAAAAAGAGTTCACGCTCATGGCCTGTGCGCTAGAAAAAAAACGAAACGACATCGATGGGAAGCCGACATATTCTCCGAAAGACATTTACAAATGGCTTGACGACATTCGACAATCCGCAGGCCGAAGCACATTTTTCAAGGAATAACAGCCTAAGCATAGCATTTCCTACATTCCAGACGCATTTTGTCCACACGTTTGCGAAAATTTACAAACGGATTCGTCTTTTTTAGGTTATTTTGATTATGGGTTAGGTTTATTGCTCGAAGGAGGTGCTTATGCGCATACTTTCCTCGGGTGTATATGCTGCGTGTTGTTGCGCAGTGGGGATGTTATGGAGTTGTTCGGAATCGTCTAGTAATGACATTTCCGCACCAGAAAGCAATCTTTCTTCTTCTGATTATCAAGAATCATCAGGGGCCGGTGTGCCTTCAAATACAGAGTCACCCAATTCATCTAGCGGGAATTCTTCTGAACATGCGGAGGAATTGTCATCCGCAGGATCAAATTCTTCCGCAGTAAATTCGGGAACATCATCGACAGACAAGGCAAGTTCATCAAGCAATCGCTTTCATAGGAATTCATCTTCGAGCGACAATTTCGGCAAGTCGTCCGCAGCACAGACAAATTCAAGTTCCAGCGGCAATTTCACTTACATTTCGCCTGCAAATTTTGCCGATACAGTTAACGGCACTGTTTTCAACATGGTTTATGTTGCAGGCGGGAACTATACACGAGGCTGCGATAATTGCGCCGAGCAAGACAAAATTTACGAATCCCCATCGCATAAAGTAACTGTTAGTGATTACCACATTGCACCGACCGAAGTGACGATTGGTCAATGGAATGCGGTCATGGGCGGCAAAAAGAGCGCCTGGGAATCGGACAAGGCGCCCAAAATTGGTGTCAGTTGGTTCGACGCCAACAATTTCGCCTGCAAGCTTTCGCAACAGACTGGGCATCAGTACCGTTTGCTCACGGACGCCGAATGGGAATTTGCGGCACGGGGCGGCAAGGACGGAGTCGCAGACAAGTTTAAATTTTCAGGCAGTAACAACGTCGATGATGTGGCATGGTACTCCGAAAATAGCGGAGGCAAAGCGCACGATGTTGCAACCAAGAAACCGAACAAACTCGGTCTTTACGACATGAGCGGGAACTCTTGGGAATGGGTTTACGACTGGCTTGTCGCCTACACCTCCGGCGACAAGGTAAATCCGGTGCAGCTCACCGGTTCTGGCAACAAGACGCGTCGAGGCGGGAGTTACGGCGAGCCCGCTGAATTCGCAAGGGTGAGCCGTCGCGCCATCCGTAGCCGCGATGGCGCCGCAGACATGGGGTTCAGACTCGGCATGTCTGCACAACTCCCGCCGGGAATGGTCTCGCCATGCGAAGCGGCAAACCCAACAGCCGCAACATGCAGTGGCGACAAGAACCGCGACTGCCGTTTGATCACCGCCGCAGACGAAGCCTGGATTAGCGATGATTACACAGTCGTTATCGACGAAAACGGAGTGGCAGCAGTTTCCGGATTCCCGAATGTTTCCGGGCAATGGTACACGCTCAACAACCGCAGTTTCAACGTCGTCACGAAAAGCGGCACGAAGACATACGCCTATTACGTGTTCAGCGAAGACGAACTCACCATGATCAGCGATGACGGCATTCCCTACCGTCTATACCGCCGAGCCTTAAGCGAATCTAAGAATAAAGTAAATTTACCAACAGTAAGCAATCCCAAGACATTGCAACAACTGCTTGCCGCCGTGGAGCCAGAGCGCCTCGTGTCCGACGAGCAAATCGCCCACCCCGATACTAGCGTGCGCGACCCGCGAATCGCCGCCGCAAGCGGTTACACTTGGTTTTTTGACGGGCGTTGCTGCGGTGGAAACCACAAGTACCGATTCCATCTCGACAAGAATGGCGATGCAGAATTCGTGGTAATGGACTATGACGACACTCATCACGAAAACATCCTTGCAAAAGGCCGCTGGTTCACGGTCGGAAATATCGGACTGCACATTATATTTAACGGAAAATATTACAACTACCTTTACACCGCCGGCGAACGCTCCATGAGCTTTAGCGAGTACATGCCCGCAGGCCCTATATTCTGCCACATTTCATTCCAAAGCTACGAACGCGGCGACTTCCGTATTTTCAACAAGACCTTATTCGACGACAAGATTAAACGCCCGCGCGGATTCAACGGCGAAAAGCCTGTTTATGAAGCAGGTGATTATCAATGGGGATCGTAAATGCGGAACATCACCTTATCACTCGCCGCCATTGCAAGCCTTGCCACCGTGATTTCTTGCGGTGATTCTTCCAAATCGCCCACAGCCGTCAAAGCAAACGAAAGCGCCAATTCATCGCCGAGTGATCCAAACGACACGCTATCATCGTCAAGCATCCGTACATCGACAGGGGCAATTTTCTCGAGTTCCGCAATTCAAGGATCCAGTTCCGCAGCTATTCCGCATTCTGCAAGTTCCTCAAGTTCTGCGACAATTGCCGATTCCTCGGCAATTACAAGTTCTGCACATTCCACAAGCGAGAAAGTTTCATCGGCAAAGCAGACTTCATCAAGTTCAGCACACTCCTCGACGCATCATAGGATTTCGTCTTCGAGCATTTCATCATCTTCGGCACAAGCGCCGCAACCGCAATCGTCCGCAACTTCAATCCCACTTGATGCCGACGGTTTCGCAACAGTTGCCGATGTTTACCACAGCCTTCGCGAAAACGAAAAAGCCGTATTCATGATTCGACATTCCGAGCGTGAAGACAATGTCGCCATAGAAACAGAACTAACCGCAAAGGGCGTCAAGATGGCCCAAGACTTAGGCGCCACTCTCAAAAACGATGAAGAATTTTCGTACATCACATCGGGATTTGTGCGCACAAACGAAACGGCCAATAACATTTCCAAAGGCCGTGGCGAAGCAAAACTTCCCAAGCTCATTACCAATTACGACATCACCGGAAACTGGTTCTTGAAAATTTCTGCCGATTCCCTCGCACAATACGGTACATCACTCGGAATGAAGGGTGGCTCCGTTGAACTCATGGCCCACTGGGCATACGACGGCGGCTATCCCAACGCACTTTACGAGCTCTCGCCCCGCGCCGAAGAATTCATGCAAAAAGTCATCCTCAAGAATTTGCCCAAGTGGAAACGCGTGAGCATCATGGTCTCGCACGATATCCTCGTAATGCCACTCACCGTATTCGGTTCTAAAGGCAAAGTCGCTTTGAAATATCACGAAGATTACCACTGGATTAACTACATTGCAGGCCTTGCCATCATCATCGACGAGCAAAACAACATGCGCTACATTCCCGTAAAGGGAGCCGAATCCGGAGTGATTGACTACCTAGCGATATATCGTGAAGAACACGGCATTGGGGGAAAGAACCCTACATTTCCTAAAAAATAGTTCCTATACGAACCCCTAAAAAAATATCCCTTGCTAAAACAAAGACCGTAACCGAAGAAATTCAGTTACGGTCTTCCTTTAAACTTTCCGTTTATGTCTTATACAATGGTCTTCAAGAAATCCATGAAAATGTAAAGAGCCGGGGCAGCCAAGAGGAACGAATCGCAACGATCCAGCACGCCACCATGGCCTACGAACAAATTGCCAGAATCCTTCGTACCGCTCCAACGCTTGAGCGCAGACATCAGAAGGTCGCCCACCTGGCCTGCAACTGTAATGAGTAAACCAATGACAATCGCAGAAGCCCAAGTAAATTCCACTTCGAACGAAGCAAGAGAAGCACTGCACTTGACCCAGTAAGCCACCCAAGCAATCGTTGCGATGGAACCGGCAACAGAGCCTTCCCAGGTTTTCTTAGGGCTGATGCTCGGAGCGAACAAATGACGACCAAAGGGGCCCTTGCCAGCGGCGAACTTACCGAAGAAATACGCCACCGTGTCACAAAGCCAGCACGAAGTCATCACCAAGATGAACGGATAGCAATGTTCAAGACCATGACCGTTACCCATCATGAGCACATTCATGCCACCCCAAAGACCTACATAAAGCGGAGCACCGAATTGCATCACTAGCCATGGGAACAAGTGATCGATTTCCACCTTTGCAAAGGCTACACCGATATAAATTGCAAAGACAACAAGGAACGTCATGCCCACGACAAAAGGAACTGCCGGGAGTCCAAAGTACCCGCCCTTGGAAAGAGTCCAAGCGAGAGTCAATGCAAGCGACGATGCGAACGAAAGATAGCGCATGTCAGGGCCCTTGTAAATTTTGGACGCCATGCCAGCCCATTCCCAGGCTCCGACAGCACTCAAGAAACACATCAGTCCAATGCGACTAAAATCGTTGAACCACAAACAAACAAATACAATTGGAATAGCGATAAACGCCGTTATCAATCGTTGTGCAAGATTACTCATGCAAAACCTTCCCAAAACGTCTTTCACGGGTCTTGAAAAATTCGACAGCCTTCATAAACTCTTCCTTGGTAAAGTCCGGCCAAAGCGTGTCCGTCACATAGAACTCGCTGTATGCGGCCTGCCAAAGCAAGTAGTTCGAAAGGCGGAATTCTCCACCGGTGCGGATGACCAAATCCGGATCGGGAGCGCCCTTTAAATAAAGATTCTTTGCAAACAAAGTTTCGTCAATATCATCAACCTTGAGCGAGCCAGCAGCAACTTGAGCAGCAATAGACTTCGCAGCTTCCACGATCTCTTGCCTGCCACCATAAGAAATGGCAAGGTTCAACTGCATGCCCGTATTGTTCGCAGTAATATCAATTGCGGACTGGAGACTTGCACGCGGTTTTTCAGGAAGGCGGTTCATATTGCCGATGACCTTGAGTTTCACATTCTTTTCCATGAGGTCGGGGATTTCTTTGACAACCATCTCGATGAGGAGGTTCATCAAGTAATCCACTTCCTTGGAGGGGCGTCCCCAGTTCTCGGAACTGAAAACATACAAGGTCATGTGTTCGAGCTTGAGATTTACACCCACTTCGACAGCGTCAATAGTGGACTCGGTTCCCTTGCGGTGACCGAGGAAACGTTCCAAGCCACGGCTTCGAGCCCAGCGCCCGTTGCCGTCCATGATGATAGCGACATGTCTAAGTTGATTTGCCACGCAAGCCCCGGACTACACCTTGAGGATGTCTGCTTCCTTTTCGGCGAGCAAACGGTCGATTTCGGCGATAGCCTTGTCGGTTGCCTTCTGGATTTCGTCCTGCTGTTTCTTGACTTCGTCTTCCGGCAAATCCTTGTTCTTCTTGATGGCATCGTTAGCATCGCGGCGGATGTTGCGGATAGCCACGCGACCGTCTTCGGCATGCTTGCGGGCGAGCTTTGCGAGTTCCTTACGGCGTTCAGTCGTGAGAATCGGGAGCGTCACGCGGATGCAGTTGCCGTCCTTCATCGGGGTAAGGCCGATATTTGCAGCGAGGATTGCCTTGTCGATAGCATCGACGAGCTGCTTTTCCCACGGAGTCACAAGGAGCATACGCGGTTCGGGCACGGAAATCTTAGCCACCTGAGAAATCGGAGTCGGTGTGCCGTAATAGTCGATACGCACGCCATTGAGGATCGCTGGGCTAGCCTGACCAGCACGGATCTTGGAAAATTCACGTTCAGTGGCCTCTATGGCCTTGTCCATCTTTTCAGAATATTCAGACATAAGTAGTAAACAGTGGTTAGTGGTTAATAAACAGTGGTTTTGCAAAGATCATTCAACTACAGAGCGGCCCACTCAGTGTCATCCTGAGCGAAGAGCGATGCACGGAATCGAAGGATCCAAGCGTTAGTTATACGTTTGAAATATAGGTAAAATTTTTAGAAGGAGGTTTATGGATAGGGTTATGGTTTTACAAATTTTGTGGAAAATAAGGGCCATTCAGCAAAGGTTTAAGGATTTATTCTAATTACCAAACATTTACCCTTTGCAAGAGACGACCTCTCCGCACCAAATACACTCCTGAAAATTTAAACTTTGTACGCAATACATTTGTAATGGAGCTACCGAGCAAGCGTTCTGCCGGCAAATCACCTAAGTGTCGTCCTTGCAAATCAAACACTGCTACCAAGCCAAATGTTTTTGCAGAATAGCCTGGGCGCATTACGATAGAGGTCGTGACGGAACTACTAGACGAAATATTCGCAGAACTGCTCGACTTTGCAACAACACTGCTCGAAAGCCCGTATTCGAAAGCGCCGAGGTCAGGAGCTTTACCTGCAAATGGGAACCCGACATTTTCACCTTTGTCAATCGCGCGGCTACCCTTCTTGAGTTTCAAGAAATCTACATCGGGCAAGCTTCCGTCAGCTTTGCGCGGGCCAAGCATTCCCGGAATTGTCGAGAGATCTTCGCCAGTCACAGTCATGCTCGGATCGTCGAGACTCACAAAATCATCTTCCGTCAAATCGAGATTCAAATTCCAAGAGTTGTTTTCGCCAGCTGGGCAATCCACATAATGGTCGATGTTCTGGCTCGAGATTTTCTCCCAGCAAGTCCCGATTTGCGATAGTTTGTTCGGAAAAGCGATATTATTCTTGAGTACGTGTGCCTTGTTTCCCATTAACGGAACAACTTCAGCAATGCGAGTTCTTTCATCTTCAGCGTAAATTGTTGAGGGCATGCCAAAAGAGCGGTCCCCGTTTTTGTAGGAGGTGTTATTAATCCATGTGCTACCGATGGTCGTGTAGTTCGCATAGAAACCGGTGGCCACATTGTTCCAAGCGACGCAATTTTTAATGATGTGTCTCCCCATATCATTTCGGCTGTATCCCATCTTGAACCCGTTGCCATTCCCGTTAGGCGGTTTACTAGTTCCGTAATGAATGTATCCGTTTCCCATAGCGTAGCTGTTTTCCACAACTACCGGAAATTCCTGGGCCAGCACGTCATAACCGTCATCGCTATTCCACCAGGCTCGGCAACCAATGAATTTGGTGGTATCGCCGTCATACTGGTAATGCACACCAAAACCGTCGGCATTTTCGCCATCGCCTTGCCAATCGGTAGGGTCGTAATTGTCGTGCGCGTCGCAATTCAAAAAGAGGTGTCCACCTCCGCCCGATGCTCCGTCGTGCGCAAAAAATCCCGGCCCAGCGTTGTGGTGACTATCAATCTGCTCCAAGAAAATGTGCTTGCTCGCGTAGATGAAAATGCCCGAATTGGAATTGTGAATCATGGGCGTATTGCGAACTTCAAAACCTTTCAGGTGCAAATACTTTGCCGCAATCACGATAGGCGAAGTGTACATCGCTCCTTCGGGTGTACCGTCGCCATGCTCTTCGCCCGCGGCCACGGGGAGATTTGTCGCATCAAAAATCGGACGCTCGCCTGGGTAGGCCAAATAATGAATGCGCTTGTCGTCACTCTCGCCGCTCGCCGTCAAGAGAATGCCCGCAGTCATTTTATACCGAGCATAAAAAACCGTATCGTTCAAGTCGTATATGCCACCGCGAACCCACACAGTATCACCCGCCTTTACAACAGAATTTGCCTTGTTGAGAGATGCGAAAGGTTTGTCCTTTGCGCCCGCCGCATTGTCGCTGCCGTCGGTAGCCACATAATAAACCGCCCCAAACGCTTGAACCGCAGCCAAGACAAACCCCAATGCATATACAAACTTTTTACTCATATAACCTATTATAAAAAAAATTGATTTATGTGAATAAGACTGATAGTCCAAATTAAGCAATAACTCTTCAAATGTGAAATTGACAGGCTAACGTTTATTAGCTATTTTAGCTAACATCCATTAGCCAAATTTTAAAATCATGTCTACAAAAGAAAAAATTTTAGAAACAGCGCTAACCATGTTCGCCAAGAACGGCTACAACGGAACAAGCATGGAACAGATTGCCCAAGACGTGGGCATCAAGACGCCATCGCTTTACAAGCATTTCAAAGGCAAAGAAGACATTCTAAACTCGCTGATCGACATCGCCGAAGCTCGTTACGAGGAAAACTTCGGTTCAGACAAAAACATCGGCAAGTTGCCCGAAAGCATCGATGAATTTTTACGCTCAACCACAGAAAGAATTCGTTTTACAATAAACGACCCCATCATCCGAAAAATGCGCATTTTTTTAGTGCAGGAGCAGTTCCGTAATGAACGCCTCGCCGAAATTACAACACGCCACCAAATGGACGGCATTCAAAAAATGTACCAAAAGATTATAGAAGATCTGATGAACAAGGGGCTATTCCAAAAAGACGACCCCGCCTTGCTAGCCATGGAACTCATCGCCCCCATAACAGTTCTCGTTTCAAAAGCAGACCGTCAGCCCAAAAGCAAAAAAGATGCATTAAAGCTCATTGAAAAACACATTAAACACTTTGTCGAAATTTACAAGATATGATGGAAACAAATAGAATTTTACTGCGTCCTTGGAAAGAAAGCGACGCCGAAGCGTTGTTCAAATACGCAAGCGACCCCGAAGTAGGGCCACATGCAGGCTGGCCGCCGCACAAGTCCGTAGAAGAAAGCCTAGAAATCATCCGCACGATTTTCAGCGGAGAAGGAATGTGGGCAGTCATCTGGAAAGAGACAAACGAAGCCATCGGTTGCGTTGGCTATTTGCCGTCTACAGTTTCGAACTTGAAAATTGCGGAAACCGAATGCGAAGTAGGCTACTGGATTGCCCGCCCGTATTGGGGAATGGGAATTTGCACCGAAGCGATGAAGTTGGTGGTAGACTACTGCATCCGCGTGAAAGGCTTTACCGCTCTGTGGGGAGACTACTTTCTCGACAATCCGTCATCGGGCCGCGTGATGGAAAAATGCGGATTCATCGATACCGGAAAAGAAACGTTATGTGCAAGCCTTGCGGTAGGTTCCGACCGCCCCGTGAGAGTGATGAAACTCTGTCGAAACAGATAAAGTCATCGGTGAACATATTTAAGGCAAAAAAAATGGCAAAAGAAATCGATCCGAAAAGCACTACGAGAGCAAAGGCATTTGAGTTTTGGATGCAAGCTCCGAATCCGATGGTGACATTTTTCAAAACGCTGAATGTCACAAAGCTTGTGAAGCTTAGCAAAAAACGCGGTTTGAAGTTCAACATGCTTATGGATTACTGCATCGGCAAGGCTGCGGCTAGCGTTAAGGAGTTTTACATGCTCCCGGTCAACGGCAAGCTCATGCAATACGATTCGATTGCAGTGAATACAATCGTGAAAAACGACGAAGGCGAAGTCAGCTCTTGCGACATCCCGTATTCCGAAGATTTGGCGACATTCAACCGCGATTACCTCAAGTACACAAAAATCGTGGCGGAAAATTGCCAAGATTGGGACTTATCCGAAAACAGCATGGTCATTGGTACTTCGGCTATTATCGATACAGAAATTGACGGCGCAGTCGGAATGAATTCCGGCATTTTCAACAACCCGTTTATGATTTGGGGGCGTTACAGGAAGCATCTTTTCCGCTATGAATTGCCGGTTTCGTTCCAGTTCCACCACACGCAAATGGACGGGGCTCACGCCGGAAAGTTCCTCGCGAACCTGCAAAAAACAATCGTCGAATTACGATAAAATTCGGTGACACTTTTCAAGACCTCAGGTGTTACAGATAAAAAGGACTATTAAAATGACTTTAGTATTGAACACATTGGAATCGGGCGATTGCTCGGAACAGATTAAAGCACTATTTGCGAACAAAAACGAAGAAATAGAAATTGTCAACACCGCAGATTTGAAAATTATACATTGCATGGGCTGCAACAACTGCTGGCTAAAAACCCCCGGCATTTGCAGCATCAAGGACGATTACGAAATCATCCTCAAAAAATTGGTCGGCGCTGAGAACTTCTGGGTTGTAGCAGATACGAAATTTGGCTTTATCGACTACCGCGGCAAGCAAGTCCTAGATCGCGTTGTTCCGATGCTGAATATGTACATCGAAATCCGCGACGGATGGGAACGCCACCAACTGCGCTACCACGCCATAAACTTTGGAGTCATTTACAAGGGCAACGGCAACCGAGAACTGCTCGAAGAATGGAGCATGCGAGTTGCTAGGAACATGGCGGGTAAATCGCTCGGCGTAATCGCACTGGATGCACAGCAAGCAAGAGCTAATGCGAACGTGGATGTATTCGAAAGTGCGACAGATACTGCACCGGAGATTGCGATGGGAACGGCCGCGACTCCGGGAGAATGCGCCGCGCCCCTCCCCCAGCACATCCTTATTCTTAATGGAAGCCCGCGCATCAAAAAGAACAGCAACACAAACAAGATTATCCAAGCATTTGCCGAAGGGCTCGAAGAAGCGGGAATCACGCACAAACTTTATTCGCTCTCGAACCATGCGGAATGGGATGAAGCCCGCGAAGCGTTCATGACGAATGACAACATCATCATAGCCTTGCCACTCTTTGTGGAATGTACGCCGAGCCTGTTGCTTGAATTCTTGAGCACGCTCCCCACGGAACGCAAGCGACCCGCAAAGCTCTCTTTCATTCTTCACAGCGGATTTGACGAAGGCCATCAGCTGCGACTCGGTGAAAAATTCTTGAAATCACTCCCCGCTCAGCTCGGTTGCACTTACGGCGGCGTTCTCGTGAAAGGCGGCAGCTTTATGCTCCGTGACCGCGAAAACAACTACATCAAAAAGATGACTGACAAAATTCTAGCCTCTTACGCAAAGATGGGACTGTCGTTTGCCCGCAACGGCAACTTCATGACGCCAGAAGCACAGAAGTTCACGGGCCCCGAAAAGAATCCTTGGATAGCTCGATTGCTATTCAATCTCATTTTCAAGCGCATTGTCAAAAAAAATTTCGAACGAATCGCACAAAAATGGGGCTGCACTCGCCCGCTAGACGACAAACCGTATTTAATTCAACAAAAGTAATTTCAGAACAGTTCAATAGAGAAATTTATTATGAATAGCTACATCGCCTGCTGCGGCCTCGACTGCGAAAAGTGCGAAGCCCGCCTTGCCACCATCAACAACGACAACACACTGCGCGAAAAAGTCGCAAAAGAATGGTCAGAACTCAACAAAGTGGAAATCACTCCGCAAATGATCAACTGTACCGGTTGCCGCATCGAAGGGCCCAAAACTCCATTCTGCCAATCGCTCTGCCCTATCCGCAAATGCGCACAAGGCAAAGGCTTTGCCACCTGTGGTGAATGCAACGAAGTAGAGCACTGCGAAACGCTCAGCATGATTACGAGCCACAACGATTACGCTCTCAGCAACTTAAAATCAAAATAACTGGAAAGTAAAATGAAAACTATCGGACTTATCGGTGGAATGAGCTGGGAAAGCACCATCACCTATTACGAAATTCTGAACAAAGAAATTGCAAAAGCGCTCGGCGGATTCCACAGCGCAAAAATCATGATGTACAATGTGGACTTTGCCGAACTCGAAGCGAACATGTCGAGCGGCAACTGGGACGGAAACGCCAACATTCTTTCAGATGCAGCCAAGCGCCTCGAAGGCGCCGGCGCTGATTTTATCGACATCGCCACCAACACCATGCACAAGCTCGTCCCGCAAATCGAGAAAGAAATCCGCATCCCGATTCTGCACATTGCCGATGCGACCGCCAACAGCATCAAGCGCGATAACATCAAGAAAGTCGCCCTTCTCGGCACCAAATTCACAATGACGCAGGACTTCATCAAGAACCGCCTCATAGACGCAGGCCTTGAAGTCATGACGCCCGACGTCCAAGACATCGAACTCGTGAACGACGTGATTTTCAACGAGCTCTGCCTCGGCAAAGTTCTCGATAAATCCCGCAAAGAATACCAAAGAATCATTGCGGAAATGAAAAAACGCGGCGCCGAAGGCGTGATTCTCGGCTGCACCGAAATCGGCATGCTCATCAGCGCAAAAGACAGCGTGCTCCCCACATACGATACAACAATCATCCACGCGACCGAAGCCGCGAAGATGACGCTAGAATAAAGCTGCTATAATTAAAATAAAAACGCCCGAAAGCGCTAAGCTTCTGGGACGTTTTCAATTGCGGTTAGGCGCCTTCGTTCGAGCGCAACAATTTTAGATTTTCTTCAAGATAAACATGTGACCAGGAGCCTTTGCAGGATCAAGCTTCACATAGTTCTTGTTGCCACGCCAAACATAGCTTTCGCCAGTCACGACATCCTTCAAGAAGAAGAACGAATCGTTCTCAAGTCCAAGCTTTGCCATGTCGAGTTCAACGATACCTTCTTGCACGTGGTCCATATCCATGTTGCACACGCAAAGAATCACGTCATCGCCAGTCTTTTTGGAATAAACCATGAGCTGGTCATTCTGCGCATAATGGAATTCAAGGTTATCGTATTCCTGCAACGCAATATGTTCCTGACGGGCGACATTCAGACGACGAACAAAGTCTTGAATGCCCGGGCCAGACCAATTGTGTACTTTGTACTGATACTTTTCACTATCGGCCAATTCTTCCTTGATCGGGCTCGGAATGTTTTCGCAAAGTTCATACCCGTTGTACATACCGGTCAAGCTCGAAAGCGTTGCTGCCAAGAAATAGCGCTGCTTGAACGCATTCGGTCCCTTGTATGCAAGGTACTTCGGGAAAATATCCGGAGTCGTCGGGAAGAAGATACCACGCATGTATTCCTTAGCATTGGACTGCGTGAGTTCCTTCAAGTACTGTTCGAATTCCCACTTTGCTGAACGCCATGCAAAATACGTGTAGCTCATGTCGAAGCCGGACTTCGCCAAGCGATGCATCATCTTCGGGCGGGTGAAAGCTTCAGCAAGGAACACGAGTTCCGGGCGTTTTTCCTTCACGTCGGCAATGAGCCATTCCCAGAACGGGAACGGTTTTGTATGCGGGTTGTCGATGCGGAAAATTTCAACGCCCTTATCAGCCCAGAACAAAATAATGTTCTCGATTTCCTTCCAGAGTTCCTTGTAGTTCTCGTTGTAGTAATCGAACGGATAAATATCTTCGTACTTCTTGGGCGGATTTTCAGCAAACTTGATGCTTCCGTCCGGTTCGTGATAGAACCATTCCGGATGCGACTTCACATACGGATGGTCCGGGCTGCAGTTGAGAGCGATGTCAAGCGCCAAGCGGAGTCCCTTAGCACGGGCCGTCTTTGCAAAATGCTCGAAGTCCTTCATGGTCCCAAGTTCCGGGTCCACATCGTAATGGCCGCCATGCTTGTTCCCTACAGCATACGGGCATCCCGGTTCAATCGGATTCCCCTTCTTATCAACCAAGGCATGGAGCGCATTGTTCGCGCCCTTGCGGTTCGTAACGCCAATCGGGTGAATCGGAACAAGATAAACCGTATCGAAACCGAGGCCGGCAATGTAGTCGAGCTGCTTTTCGCAATCTTTCCACGTTGCAGACTTTTTCGGATCCGTGCCTTGGCTCTTCGGCCACATTTCGTACCATGTACCGACGCGGCTGTAAGTCGGATCCACACGGAGCTTCATCACCGGGCTTTCAGTCGGAACGTCTTTCGGCTCCCTGGTCCAAGCGCAAATTTTGTATTCGTAATAGCCGATGTTGCCGACCGTGAAAGTACCTTCCCACAAGTCATTATCGACAAAATGCATCGGAGCCTGTTCCCACTTTTTCTTGGAAACGTGGCGGTAAAAAATCGCAGCATCGTACTTTTCGTGACTGTGGCGGAAAATGTCAGCCTGCAATGTCACAGTGTCGCCGGGTTCACGCTTAAGCATGAAACGGCCGCCCTCGATACTCGGGCGAATATTTTCAATAACTAGATTTTCTTTTAGAGTTGGAATAGTAGCCATAATGGCCTGAATGTAGAAAAGTTACTAATTAATAGCTAGTAGTTACTAGAAAAAAAGCATTAAAACATTCTAGTAACTTAGTCCCATAACTATTTAATCCTTATAATTTGCACATCCTTGATCCAGAACGTGGCTTCATTCTTTCCAAGATTCAAGTCCAATCGAGCAAACGGGTCCGTCACAATCGCCGTAAATTCGACTTCGAACGAACGACCCGTTTTCGTGACAGGCACATGTTCTTCAAAACCAATTTTTTCATACGTGATATACGATCCAAGACGTGCCGTAATTTCTGTTTCGATGTCAGACCAAATCGTAAATACAAACTTGTACTTAGCACCTTTCGCTACAGAAATATCTTCGTGGAGGATTTGCACACTATAGGACTCAGAACCACCTTCCGAAACATGGACCTTCATCAAATTAGATTTGTCTTCTTCAATTATCGCGGTATCCGCAGCACCGCCAAATTGCGTATAGAAAATCCAGTCTTGTCCACCGTCCTTAAAGTTTCCGTTAGTAATAATGTTTTCATAGAACACATTATTCAGTTCATTCAATACATCAGAGGTATAATCTTTAATTGTCAAACCTTCGTCATTCGTATATTCATACTGCAAGGAAAGGAAACTAGGAATAAAGCGTTCATTCAAGATTTTCCAAACGTTTTCATTGGAATTTTCACTTATATGAATCACGCCATCTTCGCCAACTTCTGCAGATGCGAAATCAATTCCGTCGATAAAACGGTGCACATGGAATATTACAGACAAGTTCACTAACGAATCTTGAATATCAATCTGCGAATTGCGATAAAACAAGCTGAACAACTGGAAATGGGACAATTCATAAACAAAAGGAACCTTTTTATCACCAACGCGAACACGACCAGAAATTGAGTTAAAGCCACCCTCACGAATAATCTGGAACGAAACCTTTATTTCCTTGAGGATTCCATGAGTTGACAAATCGAGGTTTTTAAAAGGATCCCTGTAAACAGCCCCGTCCGCAAACGAAACCGGGAGCACAGCAGCTGTGTTTTTCCTGTCCGGCCCAAGGTAATCACCATTATCCTGCCGTTTTCCGTTGCTTTTATTATAATAACTACAAGTGGCTAAGACCTCCGTAAGCACAAGGCGGAACGTATCGATGACCACATATTCATCGTCAGATGCGGACTTCGCCAGAGAAGCCTTTTTCGTTTCCGAATAATCAATCGAGAAATTAGCCGTAAAACCAACGTTCCTAGAAGCAATCTCCGGATTTCCAATTTCAATACCGGCTGTAGTGTCGGATTCAGAACACCCAGCATACCACAGTGCCAAAAGCACACAACCGATTATTGAAATCAAAGAACGCATCATACTCCTCGTGTTAGAGGGTACAGCTGAATGTTGACTTGCACAACTTCTTCCGCTTCACCCGCTTTAGCAGAAAAATCTAGCAGTTCTTTACGCATTAGTTGCAAATGTTTTTTCAAATTAGGGAAATCTTCGCGCTTTATGCTAAAAGTCAGGGCCGAAACGTCCCTTTGTGCGCCCGGAAGCGCCGAAAGCATGCTCGCAGAGAGCTTCAACATCTGCAAATGGTACATCTTGACCATCAAATCCTGGACTTCATCGTCCGTCGTAATCAGCGGGTCGCGCTGACGGAAACCGTTAGCGGTCTTCACCAAAAGTCCCACTTCCACCAACAATTTAAGCGACTCGGTCACCTGCGCAGGCGTCACTAGCCCACCGAGGCGTCTAGAAATCCAATCTGGAATCGGGCGAAAATCCTTGAGAGCCACCATTTCAAGAATGGCGGAATGGTGCCATTCACGGAAAATACGGAACTGGGCCTTGTCCATCTTGTGCAGTTTAGAACGCGGGCTAGCCTTCAAAAGCTGAGCGTAATAAACCTGTTTATCCGCATCCGTCTGAGCCTGATTGAAGAAAACAAGACTTTCAAAATATGCGGCACGCTGGCCATCCAAGCCGAGACCGTGAATGAGCTTTACTACCGTATTCTTTGTAATGTTTCTCTTGCCGTCAATAGTGAGCTTAAGATGGGCGTGGCTCGAAAGCCCAGCCTTCTCTGCGAAGAAACGGAGGCTAAACGCTGGAACCGTCTTCTTCTTATACTCATAGTAGTCCCGCAAATACACACGGTAGTTCGTGTATTGCAGAACATCAGGTTCAACTATGTGATTTTCTCCTGTTTCCATATTTTCAAAAATAGAAGAGTTTCAAGGCAATTTCAAAAACTAAAAACGCTTTCTCGTTTACTGAGGTAACCATTTGGTTACAGGACATTGCCCCCACAACCATCAGAAATTAGGCGTTAAACCGTTGCGAGAACACAAGTTGTGGGGGAAGTCTCCCCCTGATTGCAGCCTTGCCCTTTAAGCACACCCACCAGAAAAGGTCCCCGAGCCTGCCGAAGGACCGTAGTGAACACAGTCGAAGGATCTAGGGCAAGTCTTCCATACACCCCCTCTAGCGGGGACACCCCGCAACGCCCCGAAATTCAGACGAGAGTGCGTCAGCTATTCCGCATCAAGCAAGTCGCGCGCAAGGAGCGAAAATCGCAAATGGTCCTCGAAATTCCCGTGGATTCGTTCGTACTCGCGGCAGAGACCTTCCTCTTGGAAGCCAGCACGGCGGGCAACCGCAGCACTCTTCGGGTTATGGACCGAAGATGTCAGTTCGAGGCGATTCAGTCCCATCGCAAAAGCTTCGCTTGATGCCAACAACAACGCTTCCGTCGCCAAGCCTCGACCGCAAAAATTCTTTCCAAGCCAATAACTAACTGTTGCCGAACGGTGCTTCCACTGCACCCACCCCAGCATAATGCAACCTGCGATTTTCAGGTCTGCATTAGCGACCTTCTCGAAAATGCCCCAGCAAGCGCCATTCGCCATCTGCGCCTGCAAGTTCCAAGAATCGATTCTTGAGGCAACGCTTTCAACCGAAGTACATTCCTCCGGCCACGGCAAATGTTCCTGCAAAAACTCTCGAGATTCGTCAATCAGTTCGAACAGCGACTGCGCGTCCGCTTCACCAAGCGGTCGCAAAACAACATGTTCGCCAACGATTTCCTCTAACGAAAATTCGCAAGGTTCAATTTCTTCAAAAGCTTCGCTCATCGCAATTCAATGCTAGCAAAAAAAATTATAGCGGAATTGCCCACAAGACGTCATTCTCCGAAGGAGACAACCTCCAGAACGTGTGTCGAGCCATCGTCATTCTCCGGAGGAGAATCCATACTTCACATAATCGCAAATAGAATCGTATGGATCCTCGTTTCACGAGGATGACCTCTCCACCGACCGGACCTTGACCTAGGGTAACCGCATCACCAAGCAGACCTTGGTCGAGGGAAACCGCGTCACTGCACTCACACAAAACGAAAACCCCGGTAGCGAACTACCGGGTTTTTCAGTGCGGATGAAAGGACTTGAACCTTCATGCCCTCGCGAGCACTAGAACCTGAATCTAGCGTGTCTACCAATTCCACCACATCCGCGTGGTGCACCAAATTTTGAAAAAAAAAGCCCTTTTGTCAAGGGGAGGTCTATAAATAAGGGTATTTATAGAAGGCCGTTAAAGAGAAATGCACAATGAACGTCATGCGGGCGGGGTCATCATCCGCGCCATTTCTTTCGCGCTATTTGCGAACAGCTTCGCGAATCCATTCCATGCGTTTGTCTTTCCAATACGACCAGTCGTGTTCGCCCTCCGGGTCAAACCGGAGTTCGCAGTCCACCTGAACCGCCTTGCAAAAATCCGTTATCCAAGGAACCGTTTGGTCCGACGGATAAAGCCGATCTTTGCCGCCCTGCAAAAAGCGCCACCGCCCCGTATGCATTTTTGGCGACACCGCAAGCGGAGTGGGTTCTCCCAAGAATCCGCCAAACGAACTCATGAGCAAGCGGTCATCCACCAACCGGCGCCCTTCTAGCGAATAGACTAGCACGCCCAAAGAACCATCCGAAACACCCACCAAAGAAACACGCTCCACCGGAGACTTGCGCCTTGCAGCCACAGAATCAAGCGCGGCATCAACCACACCAATCATGTTCTTCGTGACCCAATGATTCTCGCGACAAGCGGACACGCTTATCACAATTTTTTCAGAATAAAGATTTGCAAAGTCCATACCGGCGACAAGCCCTTTGGCACAATTGCTACTCCCCATGCCACCATGGAACCATACAACCACGGACGACTTGGCCGCATTCGCGCGACTTTTCATTTGCGAAGCATTCTTGTGGGTTGTCTTCGATTTTGCTTTAACAGCCTTCGGCCACCAGATCCCCGTTGGGCTTTGAACATCCGATGAACCAACTGGAACCATTAGCGAATCCGGCGCATTAGAGGCAAGTGCATTAGGTGTCGCAAAAGCCTGCACACCAACAAGCATCAACGCTAACAACACAGGAACAACTAAACTTAAACGCATCATTCCTCGTCGCTAGACGATTCCTGTTCCACAACTCGGCGCGGTTTGTACAAAATTCCAACAACCACCAGCACAAGACCAACCGTAAACATAAAGGCGACTAAACTCACGCCCATAAAGCACCAATAAAAATGATAGCCGTCCATCAAGAAATTCCAGCTTAGCGAGCCATCCGTCGATTCCATAGACTTAACGATATACTTGTCGCCCACTTTTACAGCACGTACTTCCATCGGGACATCGCTTGCATTCGTCGCCGAGAAATCATACCATTCCGCCATCTCGTCAAGAATTTCATCGTTTGCATAAAGGACGAACGTGCACTTCGTGTCGCCGTTGAGCTGGAAAAAGATTTTATCGAAAAACGGGATATTCGTGCCACCGAACAAGCTCGGCACAGCCGCATAGCTCACCTTGCCATAAAAAACATGCTCTGCAAGGAATCCCAGTTCTTCTGACATTCCGTATTCAAATGAGCCATCCGTCATTTCATAGGCTGAAAATTCTTTTGTAATAGTTCTTGCAAGCGGATAAATGTACCATGAAATCCAACTAGCCAGAAAAATAAACAACAAACCGAAATTAATAAAGGCAACTTTACGGACACGGAAAAAAGACATTTCAATTCCTTACTGTTTAGACTTGAATATAAAGAAGAACGTTGCAAGCAAAAGGACTAGCGACAAGAAATAGAACGCTAGCGGGATATTTGCCGACAACGAAATTTCTTTGACGTTTTCCATCTGGAAAAAATGGAGCAGTTCGTCACTCGCGCTAAGCGTCTTGTCGTTGTCGAACTGGAGCCAGGCGTTATGCAAATCCAGATTCTTTTGGAGCAACAATTCTACGCGTCGATTAATCGACACGGGCAAATCCAAATGGCTATCGGGCAATACAGCATACCCTGCCCTCGCGGAATCCAATTTACGCATAAGCGGCAATTCGACGCCAGCCGAATTCATTTCCATTAGGCGGTAAACTTTTTCAAGTTCGTCAAACCAGGCAGAACGTTCCGAAAGGTAACGCTGCAAGCAAGAAACTTTTGCAAGCACACTCGACTTGAAATTGGCGACCGAAGCCTTAGTCGGAGCCGAGAACCCAGCCTGTTCCAACTTCTGGATGCCGCCTTCGAACGAAAGCGCCACTTCGCGAAGCGTCATCACCTGCGCAAGGACTACCGCCGAATCCACCCCATAACCGCTCCGGACATGTTCCATCGAGCGCATCAGGCTCGCATCGGCATACTGGTAATCGCAAAGCGACTTGACATACTGGGAATAAACAGCCACCTGCGGTTTTTGCGAAACATAGAACAACGCCGTGAGGCAAATCGTCAGCACAACGACGAGCCACACCCATGGCGTCTGGATTTTCATGTGCAAAGTTTCTGCAATTATTTTTTTTGTTTGCTCGTTCACATCTAGAAATTACTTTTTTTCTACTTTACGAACAATGAAGCTCCGTCAATTAATCGCATTTTCTGCACTTTTATGCTATTTCGCCGGCTGTACTGTCGAGCGAGCCGAAGAACAAATCCTGGACAGGCACGTAAATGGTGTCAAAAAGACCTCCATCTGGGTTTACCCGGACGGAACCGTTCTGAAACGCAATGAATGGTACAACGATGGTATCAAGGAATTCGAAATTCCTTATAAAGATGGTGAACCGCACGGCGAATTCAAGCGCTGGACGGGTTTTGGCGATGTTGCGATGATCGGCAATTACAACAAAGGGAAGAAAGACGGCAAGTGGACCATCTATTACCAGAACAAGAAAGTCGAAGCCGTCCAATATTACAAGGACGACCACCCTGTTGGCGACTGGGAAGGCTGGCACCACAACCAGAACAAAGCGTTCGAAGAGCATTACGACGAGAACGGATTAGCGACTGGCGTGTGGAAAAAATGGCACGACAACGGCATACTCGCCGAAGAAAACAATTGCCATCAAAACGAACAGGGATTTTCCAAAGACGGCAAATACGAACCAATTGCGGGATTCATCAAACGCTATGGCCGCAACTGCAAAATCTTGGAAGAATTTGAATGCATCAACGGTCGTTTAGACGGCTCTTACAAAAAATATTACGAATCATATGGAGAACCCGCCTCCACCGAAGAAGACTGCAACAAGTCTCAAATCATGGAAGAAGGCACATACTACGCCGATGCCCTCATTCTCTCGCCAAGCTACTACAGAGCAGACGGTTCACTCATCAAGAGAATTGAATCTAATGAAATAGACGGCATCACCAAAATACAGTGGTTTGACGAGAACAGCAAAGTCATTCGCGAAAGCAACTTTATTCCGCAACGAACAGACGGTCCAACTGAAAGTTCCGGGATTTCTTATGGCACTTGTGAAAACTCGTCTACACTATTCTGCGCCGAAACTTCGTTTGTCCGTTCCACGCTCCCAAGCGGAACACTCGATAGCTGCACCCTGAGTTTCAAAGACAAATACAAACAAAACATCGGGAAACATCCCGCATCACTGCGTTATATCAAGGCAAAGCACAGCCTGTTGTACGAGGAATTATGGGAACTTGACAAAAAGAACGACGGCACATCCCACCTCATCGAAAGTCGCAGTTTTTATCCCGATAGCACAGGCGGCAAAATGGCTAGCGAAGGTTTTTGGATAGTAGGTCCAGAAGGCAAAGATAAACCGCACGGCATCTGGCGCAATTGGTACCCCAATGGAGTTCTTCGCGACAGTCTCACTTATGTATTCGGCGAGCGCATCGGCGATCAGTTCAGCTACGACAGCACAGGAAAGCTCACGATACATAAAACAGAAGCCGGCAAGAACCGGCCCGTGATTATGCATTTATTGAAATAGTTAATATGGGAAATTAAGTAGGAAGTAGTCAGTAGGAAGTTATATAATCGCGGCATGGTTCGGCAAGCTCACCAACCTAGTCAGGTCCCTGAGCCTGTCGAAGGGCTGCCTACTGTTTACTGTCTACTTTTTCGTTCTCTCATCTATCGAATAACGCTAGAAACTTCGATGGATTGCTTGGAACCTTTGAAATTCCAGAAGACCGTAACCGTAACTTGCTTGGCGTAAATATGTGAAGCGAGCTCGAACGGAGCCGGAGTTTGCAGCGAATTACTGGACGTAGCCGCAACAGTCACCTGCGAAGAATATGTCACAGTAGCGGAATCGCCAAGGCCACGAGCCCACTTGCGATTGATTTTCTGGACATTAAAAGTTGTATCAGCTAGAGCCTTCGATGGAATCGATTCCACCCCAACAGATTTCAAAGAGTCCAAAACTTGCTGGGCAACTTCGACAGCACCATCGCGTCCTCGGATACGCAACAAAGCATCGCCGTTTCCGCCCAGATTCCGCATTGCCATATAGCTAAAACCAAGGAGCGCCACAACGACCAAGGATACAACAACACCGAAGCTTTTCTTATTTTTGAAGAGTTTCGCCATAGTCTACCTACAACTTGCTCCAGAAGTCTCCCGCTCTCCACATCGGAACAATCGCGTTATTGTTTTTCGTTTTTTCGATTAGCCCGTAAACATACTGGCCACCGTACTGCATACAAATATACCCTTCCGAAGGTGTAGCAGAAAGTCCTATACGCGGAACAAACATAGCTCCATTTTGAGCCCAATCTTTACCGCTAAAAATATCTAGATCAACATCATCACAGCTAAATTTTGCCGGAGATTCGATATTAAACACATCGTACAATGCATCAGGTTTATCTACGTCGCAAGAGCCTTCAACCGGTTCATAAACTTGAAGTTCCTGTTCATTACTACTAGACATTTTCACGCAAAGACGCTTCGACATTCGGTTTGCATCGTTAGCAATGCGTTCCAAAAAAGCAGCTGTATTTATAGCGCAATCTTTCATTCGACTATTGGCAACAGCCCCTCTCAGGCCAGCAACCCCCATCGTAGCCAAGACACCCATTATTGCTACGACAATAACAACTTCTACTAGGGTAAAGCCGCTTTTTTTAGAACAGTGATTCAACATACAGAAATCTCCAAAGTGGACAACTCCAAAATTAACAATAAAAGTAATCCTCTTTTTAACTTTGGCCTAACTCGAAATATATATTAATGCACACTCAAAAGTAAATATTTGTAAACAGAAAATATTTTTTTAAGAAAAAATATGACTATTTCCACGCAATTTAGCACAATTTTGTCATCGAGTCCGTTCAAATTTGCTATATTCTGCACGCACAACCTGCCCAGGTGGTGGAATGGTAGACACTGGGGACTTAAAATCCCTTGGGGGCAACTCCGTGCGGGTTCAAGTCCCGCCCCGGGCATTGTTTTTGTGCTTCAACTTCGCAGAAGGAGGTAGATCATGATTGAATTCTATCCAAATAGCATATATTATCCGCGCGAAGCGGTCGATGAAAAGCTGGCCAAAGGCGAGCTTGAAAAGACCAAAAATTACTTGATGGGCTGGACTGAACGCCACCGCCAAGAAATTTGGGAATGCGCTCACGAAGATGCTGAAATCCCTTCTGATGAAATTCTGCTCGACAACCTGCGTGCGTTGCTCCTTTGCAAAGGATCGCTCCAGCCAGCTGCCGAAATGGGCGCCATGATCCGCGAAATCACGAAAGAAGTCTGGTACCAGAACGAAAACGGTCCGAAAGATCCGGACATGATTGCCGTGGACTGGCAGACGAAGTACCTGACCAAGTGGCGTGAAGCCCGCATGTTCGAAGCCTTCGTTCTCATCGAAAAGAACGCGAAAGAGCTCGTTGATATTCTCAGAGCGTAATAACAATACGGGCCATGGGCGTACCCGCCTACGGCTCACTTTGAGCTACAAGCATTTTCGCCCCGGACTAAAAGTCTGGGGTATTTTTTTGTTCCCAAAAGGCGCGAATAGCGACAAAAAAGGCGGTCGCAACATGCGATACCGCCTCGTAAATGGATAGAAAGACTTATTACAATTCTAGATTATTTAGTCATCCAAAATGATAATTCTCATTCTGTCCGGGTAGCTGGAATCAAGGAGTGCTCCCTGCACACGGATGGGAAACACCTTCATTTCAGGCCGTTTATATTTTCTCTTTTTCAATTCTAATTTCGTCATTTTTCAACGGCTTTATTTCACAAACTTCTTTCCGTAGTAAGCTCCACGAGCCTTCTTTCCGTTGCTCACGATACGGCCCTTAAGGTCGTAAGTATGCGGCATAAAGTTCACACGGTACGGAGTCGTGCGGACATTGTGCTGCCCGATAACGGTCGTATGCTCTTCTTCGGTTTCTTCATCGTCGATAATCACGATGCGCATAGACGCCGGGAGTTCGTCAATAGAGCTTGTCGTAGCCGTCTTGGCGATGGCACCGTTAGCACGGACAGCCGAAGCGGAAGGTTTCTTGACAAGGTAAGCACGCATCGGGTTAACCCATGCTCCTGCGGCAACCCTGACAAAATCACCCACTTCTACGCCGGCTTTTTTGTCTGCGTTGCCGGCAAATCCGTAAATGCTACCCAGTTCAGGATTGCCTTCTTCCCATTTCTTATAAGTCAAGCTTCCGCGGAATTCCCATTCCGAAGACTTGTTCGTACCATTGTCAACAGCATCCCTCGTGACTTCGAGCGTCACAGAGCCTTCGATATCGAACTTATCGCCATCCATCAAAACGATATACGGCGTGTAAGCGTTCAATGTCACATGTTCAGACGATGTGTTTTCCCAGACGACATGCATGCCGACAGCCTTTTGACCGTCTTCCACCACGATTTTGCTGAATGCAAGGACTTGCTTTAGACCCTTGATTTGGCTCGTGCTTACGCTGAACGGCAAGACGATGGTAGAACGAGATTCTTTCGTAAAGCTACGTTCGAACTTAACCGAATCGACCGTAATTTCTTCGTCAATATTCACAGTTCCGTCTTCACCATAATTAGCATCGATGGCTGCAATCGAAAGTCCATCCTCATCCTTGAAAATTCCGACTGAGGCGAAATCTGCAGTCCTTTCGAGGATAGCAAAGTGCTTTTCAATATCACCCCTATAATTACCCATGCCGGTGATTTTCACATAAGGCGCGGTCGAAGATTTTTCCACATTTTCAAAACATTCCACGGTGTAGTCCGTCTTGACTTTAAGCGTCTTTTTGCCATCCTTCACGACAACATCGGGGCAAACAGGATTACCCGTGTAAGCCTGAATAGCAATGTCATCGACAACGATATCCTCACTGGTAATCCACTTTAGAGGGGTAAGCATCTTGCCACTGAGTGAAGATCCATAATAATTAATGGGTACAGGCTCATCATAAATATTGCCATCTTCATCCTTAAAAGCTTTACCTTTGGCAATATCAATGGCCATGGAGGGGCTAGAAGCTGCTATACGGAGTTCCTCTGCGGTAATATGATCATCGGTGGAATTCCAACCTAAAGTGACTGACCATCCTTCCATTAGTGATGCATCTACGGAGCCTCCATTTACCACTAAATCATAAGCATAGATTCGACCTACGTTTATATTACCGCCATTGATTGTAGCCCCATCACCATCTGCCGCAATTTCATCAAAAGTGAAATTACCACCATAGATGCACAAATTCTCATAAATCCCAAGTTTTTTTGCATTGAACGAACCCGTGCCACGCGATTGCGTATGAATATAAAGAGCATCGAAATACATGTTTTGCGCTTCAACATTGAGTTTGGCGCCGTCAGCAAGGATAAGGTGAACATCATCACTGAATGAGAGAGCATTTAAAGCATCACTTGAGAAGGTCACTTCGCCTTGCACAACATACCATCCACCGGTAAATCTTAAATAATGATTTTCATCAGGTTCACCGATATCGCTTGTAAGCAAGAAATATTCAGTCACTTTCTGCGTCTTGCCATTTTCATCGACATATTCAACAGGCTTCATATCGTCCCATATTGCATAGGCTGTTGTATGGCCAGAAATAGGGGCGGACCAGTCAAATACCTTGGAGCCTTCTTTCGTAGCAGCCCATCCAACGAATGTTGTACCTACACGGGTCGGATCTTCGGGCTTTGTAACGTGCGCTTCGCCATTTTCGTCAAAGGATGCAATAGTCTCTTTGGGCTGGAGGCCATCCTGATTATCAATGTACACGATATAGCATGGCACTATAGGTTTATCCTTAAAGGCGTTGTCAAATTCATAACGATGACAAATTTTGCCATTTTCTTCCTTAAAGGTCTTGCCATTTGCAATAGAAAAACGATCCGCAGAACCTAAGGTATAACGGTCTTTTGCACTGCGCCAATCCAAGATAACATCATAAACCTTGAGTGTATATTCAGGTTCTTCTGCATCGGTATTAGAGGAAATATTCACGATACCGCTGTTAATATAAATTCTTCCGGGATAATATTCGGTTTTTACAGCAGGGCGACCAGCTGCATGGCCATTTCTTACGGTTACGATTCCTCCGTTAAAGGTCACTTTTTGATGGGCGAGAATTGTACTGTTTGTTTCTGACGAATCATAGGCCGTTAGCTTACCCGTGCCAAGCGTCTGAGCATAAAACGTCAAGTTGCCTGAAGATTGGATTACAGTCTTATCATATGCAACAGCTTTCAGTTCTGCGCCATCCGCAAGGATGATATGCGCATCCCCATTGAACGAGAGCGTGTAATCCTCAACATAAACGTCTACGCTATCGTAGAAAGTATTATGCACCACATACCAAGCGCCCGGGAGGTTGACGACGCCTTCTTCTTCGTTGGCTTTGATAAGGTCGCTTGTGAGCACGGTATAACTATTTAGAGATTGAGATTGACCATTTTCGTCAATATATTCAAGCCTGTCTTTGTTCCATTGAGCAAAGAGGGTCATATTTTCAGTGACAGGGATATTGAAAAAATATCCCCTTGTGCCATCTTCAGTGGTGGACCAGCGATAAAACTTGGATCCGTTGCGGGTTGGAGCCGGCGGCTCAGCAATGTTGGCATAGCCTTGTTCGTTGAAGGTCGCTGCAGCAACCACAGGTTCCGTGCCGTTCAGCGCTTGGAATGTAACCGCATAGCACGGCTTAAGTGTCTTGCCGTTAAGCGAGCTTAAATATTCATCTTTTTCCCATAGCGCATCATATACGGTTTCCGTCGAATAGACTTTACCGGTATAGGCTTTGCCGTCTTCATCTCCAAAAGCTTTGCCTTCGGCTATTTGAACAAAACTCCCCGGTTGATGACCACCAGCCACGATAAACATTCCAACTTTGATGGAATCAGTTTTTTTACGCCAATCCAAAGTGATTGAACCAGACTCAACTCTACCAACATTGTAAGAACCACCGTTAAATATAACACGACCTTTACTAGCAAACAATTGACCACCTACTTTCACGGAAATTCCGTTTATAATAAGATCTTTATTCCTTCCTGCACCTATATCACCTTGTACGTATTCATAGCTACCCTTCTGACTATAAACATTCAATTTTCCAGAGCCATTCTTCTGACCATAAATATTCAAGTTTCCTTGGCTTTTTATACCGAAGAGAATATCCTTTTCATACTCCACAACGTTAAATTCGGCATTATCCGCAATGATAAGGTTAACATCCTCGTCCCCAAAGTCAATTTGGCCCTCAAAAGTTACACGATCGCTCACTACATACCAGCCACCCGGCAATTTCGTTGACTCCTTAATGTTCGGTAAAAGTGTATCGAGGATGACATAATCCTCAACACTTCGCTCGACTCCGTTTTCGTCCATGTAGAAGAAAGGAGTCTTTGCGGGCACAAGTGTTTTGTCTAGGATGCTATAAATATTGTCAACAGATAATTGGCCGCTGTAAAATTTGCCGTTTTCATCCTTGACGTATAAATCATTCTTTATGGTGAAGGTGTTTGCATGAATTACATTGCGCACTCTAAAAGAATCTGTGGGATTTTTCCAACCAAGCGTAATCGATGTTGCGTCAAGTTCTTCTACATCGACATTACCACCATGAAATTCAAAATTTTGAACATCTATGCGTACATTATCTTTATGACTATCGTTTTTAGGATTATTATAATCCGTTGTGACGTGACCGCCATAAATAGCTATAGAGACATTAGATGCTGTAGTAGGGTCAATACCATTTTTGACATTTAATACACCCGTACCTAAAATGGGTTTATTGTAGCTAGTTGATCCTACGAAAATGGATATAGAAGGAACATCTGAAAGTCCTAAATCTTTTTTATAATATAATTTGTTGCAGTTTAAATAAGCTCCATCCATTAAAATAATCTTGATACTACCCTCGAACCCGATATTCTTATCACCCAGATCTACGGTGTCATATACCACATAAATACCGTTATTCTGCATAAGCGTCATATGGTCAATGTCTTTTGAGAGATAATTAAAAAGAGATACGGGCTCCCTTTCTCCGTTTTCGTCAATATAAAAGATATATCCCCACGAAGTTGCCGCCATAAGCAGGGTAAAGATGAGCACAAGCCCCAAACGGAGCGAACGTAATGAATGAATTAGATGACTGGTCATAGTATTTTAGCACCGTATTTGTTGAATAAACTTTTACAAAGTACAATGCTAAAAAAAACAAAGGAACAATACTATAGCCCAAATGGGTTATATTTTCATAATACTTTCGTAAGAAAGGATTAATTTGCGTGGAAGCGAATGGGGATCCAGATTTCGAGTTTGCCCTGCTTGCTCGGCGGAAGGCGCCAAAAATATTCGACGTGCTTTAAGAGCTTCACTTTGAACACATCGTCATCGCTATCCGAGAACATAATCTTCGGATCCATGAATCGTCCAAGGCTATCGAGCGTGAGGTGGAGTCCAAGGAACACATCGTCATCGGACTTAACGAACCTGTTCTCCTTGCGGTGCACCTTGACTTTTTTGAAATACTCCGATGAAAGGTAATGCAGCCCTGCAGCGCGACCTTCCAAGAACATCGCAAGCTTATTCAAATCGCGACCAGCCGTATTTTCAATCACGTATATCTCATCAATCGAGGGCATTTCGACACGCCCGACAAAAGCGTCCTCGACTGCACCACCTTCGTGGTCCGGAGCATCTACAATGGGGTCATACTGAGGAATACTGTAGACAAAGTACAGCACGGACACAAAGACGAGTAAAAAGGCGAGCAGCGGAGCGTTTCGTTTTAACATGGCACTACTCAATAGACTTGATGCAAAGTTGCACCGTCTTATTGTTGTTGTAATAATTCCAGATCGGTTCGAACACAACCGTTATCGGGCGAGAACGCCCGAGCAAGGCCTTGCTCTTGCGGAGGCCAAATGCAATCGCCGGAAAAACAGCGCTTCCCGCCTGCGAAATTTCCATTTGCAAATGCCCGCCGCGAAGTTCGCGCACACGATGCACGGTAACGCCTTCGGCGCGGAATGCTGGATACGGGAAGTTTCCGCCAAACGGTTCCAGCAAATCGATGTATTCAAGAATCGAGCGCTCGCGGATCGGATAGCGGCCCGTCGGGACTCGCGTTTCTACAGTCAGTTCACGTAGTGCAATCTTGATATCAAAGGGATACGATTCTTCGGTATTGATAACTTCACCCGTATAGCCTTGATCTCTCGCCGATTGCAACAAGCGCCCACGCAATTCTTCAATTTTCCCCGCTTCCAGCGAGAAACCAGCAGCGTTCGCATGGCCGCCCCAACGGTCAAAAAGTTCGCGGCTTTCGAAAAGCGCCTTGTGCCAGTTGAATCCCGGCACTGCACGAGCGCTCGCATGCGCCATGCCGTCAATAATCGAAAGCACTGCAGAAGGCCTGTGGAATTCCTGCGCAAGCTTTGCCGCCACAATGCCAATCACGCCCACATGCCAATTTTCACCGGCCACAACAATCACCGTCGGGATAGTTTCGCCATAAAGCGCCTTGACCTGCTCCATCGCCATTTCGGTGATTTCGGCTTCTTTATCTTTACGGCGTTTATTCCATTCTTTCAGTTCCGTAAGGAGCTGCGAAGCCTCGCTCTTGTTTTCGCACAAAAGAAGTTTAAGGGCCGGATCCGGCCGCTCCATACGTCCCGGAGCATTCAAAAGCGGAGCTAGCTTGTACATCACATCGATGCCACCCACACAGCTATGGGGTTTCATGAGGGACGAATACATTTCTTGCACGCCAGGCCAGCGGCTATTCTTCAAACACTCAAGCCCCGACCGCGTAAAATAACGGTTTTCAGGCGTCATCTGCACAAGGTCGGCAAGGGTTCCAAGCGCCACCAAATCCAAGTATTCCACCGGATTCGAAAGTCCAAGGCGGCTGTACAAGGCACAAATAAACTTATACGAAACGCCGACACCGCAAAGTTCCGGGTTCGGATAATCGTCCCCATCCTGGTGCGGGTCCAAAAGCACATCGCTTACCGGAAGCCCATCGCCCGAGGGCTGGTGGTGGTCCATAACCAAGACCGCCATGCCAAGTTCTTTGGCATGGGCAATTTCCAAATTTGCGGTAATACCCGTATCCACGGTAATCAAATTACGAGCGCCAGCCTCGTACATTTCATCGACAGCAGAAACCGAAAGTCCGTAACCATCGCCAAAGCGATTCGGGAGTCGCCATTCCGATTCAATGCCAACCTTCTTTAAGCAACGCGTCAAAAGCGTCACCGAGGTCATGCCATCCAGATCGTAGTCGCCAAAAATAAACACGCGCTCGCCACGTTCGCGAACGGCCAAAATCCATTCCACTGCCTTATCCATCCCCATCATGAGGAACGGGTCATGCACGTCGCTTTCGCTACAGCACAGCATGTGGTACGCATCGGACACCGTCTTAATGCCACGCGACACAAGGAATCTCGCGACCGCATGCGGAATCTTAAGCGTAGAGGATAATGTGGAGGCGACAAGATCTTCCATCACTTGTAGCCTTCAAAAAGTTTCATCGAGAGGTTCTGGAGGCACATCACCGCCGCCATACGCCTAGAGGCGATTCTCGACATGGTCTCCTGGACGCACACGAGCGCAAGTTCCAAGGCCGAAGCCCCCACCTGCGGGAAGCGTTCGAGGTTCACGCGACCAGTAGCATCCGGAATGCGGAGCGGAGCGCCCGATTGTTGGCGCAGCAAATCCGAGATCAAGAACGACAGGACTTCGAGGAAACGGTTCACGATAGCCGGGTCTTCAAGTTCGGCATCTTCAAGTTCAAAGAAGAGGTCCGTGTAGTCCTGCGAAAGCGATTTTTCAATAAAATCGACCGCAAGGGAGCACCAAGCTTTAGCATGTTCCGCATAATAAAGCGCCATGCCCGGAGAACCCACGGCAAGCCCGATGACATCATCGGTCAAAGTCGATTCGTCAAAATCTTCACCACCCACGCGAATGGCCTCAGCGCGAACTTCTTCGTCGGTAAGGGGCGGCAAGTGGAGCGCCAAGCAGCGCGAACGAATCGTCTGCAAAAGTTTTTCGCGAGAGGACGTCGTTAAAATGAAGTAAGTGTTCGGCGGGACTTCTTCGAGAGTCTTGAGGAACGCATTTGCCGCAGAATCGTTCATGCGGTCGGCCTCGGCGATAATCACCACGCGCACGCGGTCGCCCTTCATCGCAAAAGAGGCGGTCATCGTACGGATGAGTTCCACCGAAATAAGGGCGCCGGCACTGAAAATATCGACGCGGTACGGGTTCTTCGTGATTTCTTCGATGTAGGCCTGTTTAAAATCCTGGATAGTCTTTGCAGAACTCCCAGCAGAGACATCGGCCGCATTGCGGGCGCTTGCCTCTTTCGCTTCCATTGGAAGAACCCAGTTGTCCGTTACGCCGGTATCGGCGGCCATCTTGCAGCCAAAGCAATTACCGCAGGGGCGAACGCTGGGGTTCGTGCACTGCAACGCCTGGGCAATTTCCATCGCCAAGGCCTTTTTGCCAATACCCACAGGACCGTCAATCAGAATCGACTGCGGGAAGCGGTTCTCACGCAACGCCGCCATAAGACGAATGCGGATTCGTTCCTGGGAAGCAGGGCCATTCAAGCGATATTCAATCATTTTTGTTTTAACCATTGCAACGGGTCCACGGTTTGTGTCCCTTCGCTTACTTGAAAGTACAATTTAATTCCATTTAACGAAGCAATATCGCCCACTTCTCCAATTTCTTCGCATTTCTTGACACTTTTTCCCTCTTGGACGTGGATTGCTTTCATGTGACCGTACACCGTGTACGTTCCATCTTCGTGTTCAATGATAACCGAAGGCCCGCGGCCATCAATTTCGGCAACCATCGCGACAGTTCCCGCGGCCGCAGCACGAACATGACCACCGCGCTTACCGCGGATTTCTACACCCAAGTTACGCGTCATGATATGGAGCACCGGATGTTCTTGCAAACCATATTCGCTGATAATCGGACCATCGAGAGGCATGCACTTCGGCCCCTTGAATGGTTGCGCCTGAACCGTCTTTTTTGCCATTTCTGTCTGCTGGCGGGCCTTTTCCGCCTCACGCGCCTTCTCGGCTTCACGAATTTTTTCAGCCTCGCGCTTTTTCTCGGCATCACGTTCTTTTTTCTTGAGGGCAGCTAGGCGAGCGGCTTCGGCCTTTTTCGCTTCTTCAATTTCGCGCTTGCGGCGCTCTTCGAGCCTTTTGATAAGCGCAAGCATCGTCCTTTGGTTGCGTTCGAATTCCTTGAGCGCCATGCGCTGCACGGCCTTGTCGTGCTTGAGAGAATTCAGCATGCGTTCCTGACCGTTCATCTGAGCCACAAGACCTCGCTCTTCAACCGCCTTGCGGGAGCGCAACCTAGAAAGTTCAGCCAAGTGTTTCTGTTGCGCCTGCTGTTTTTGCGAGCGTTCCGTCACGAGATTGCGGAGAGTTTCCACGTCCTCGCGGTCGCGGTTCAGCAAATGGTGAACCCAATAAACTTCACGTTCCGGGTTCCCGTTCTTGGTCAAAAGATCAAAAAGAATTTCGGCATCATTACTGCGACCATGTACATACAAATTACGAACACGCTTTCGCATAGCGCGCTTGCGATCCTTGATTTTCGTATCGAGCGAATCTATATCCATCACAAGTTGCTTTACCGCCCCTTGCAACATATCCTCATTGCGCGAAAGTTCCGACAAGTACGATCGCGTACGGTTCAAGTTCTGGTCCAAAAGCGAAATGGTATTGAGCACGCCTTTTTCTTCGGTTTCAAGAACCGCCAGTTCCTCGCGCTTTTTCGCCAAGTCGACTTCAAGTTTTTTCAAGGCATTCTTTTGTTCGTCAATCTGCGTATCAGTCCGTTTAAGAGGTGCCCCCCAAGCGGCAACCGCAAAGACGAAAAGCAAAAATGCAGACAAAGAAACAAGGCGCATTAGTCTTGCTCACCTTTCTTTTCAAACAAGAAACTGCGCACCGTGCGGAAGCTGAAATAGCCAGCAAGAATCGTTTCTAGGAACACCGTAAAGAGTGCAACGATCAAAAAATATTCAACACCGGTTGCCACAATCGGGAACATTTTCACCACGGACTTAATCATAAGCCCAAGCAACAAGATAGCAGCGCTACTCCCGACAAAACCTTGAGCAGCCCCTTCCAGCACAAACGGAAACTCGATGAACAGGTAACTGCCCCCGGCGTATTTCATATTCTCGACCAAGAGTTTACGGGACATGAGCGAAAGGCGAACCGAATTGCAAATAATGAGCGAAAGCGTAATCAGCAAAAGGATACTGACGCAAATCGGCCAAAAGACCATCTTGAACTTCCACGAGGCAATTCGCGAGGCCCATTTTATCGGAGCCTGCACCTCTTCAAAGTAAGACTCTTCGGCGATTGCATGGCGCACTTCGGAAAGGTCCAGCGGGTTACGAGCCTCTTTACTCAGAGACACACGGAAAAACGCCGGGATGGGGTTCCCTTCGACAAGGTCCAACATGTCTGCAGAAAAATGATTGCGGAAATCGGCCAGCGCAGAATCCGCGCTCACAAACGACACCGATTCTACATGACGGGTATGTTCCAGCCGCGTCTTGATTACCGGAATGGAATCTTCGGGAACGTCCTCGCTCAAGAACGCTTCAACGACATACAATGATTTTTCGACAGAGATGAGCTTAAACGAAACGCCCAACGCCGTAAAAGAAGATGTCAAAAGGAGCGAGCACAGAAAAATCGTCAAAAGAGACGGGAGAATCACCGTGCGGTGTTGCTTCCATCCTCGAAAAGATTCCGATATTAAGTAACCTAATTGTCCGAACACGCATGGAATATAATTAAATTTATAGAGGTTCTTTATGGGGCTTTTATGGGAAACATCATATTAAAGATAACCGCATTGGTTTGCGCGATGGCCCTCTGGTTCTACGTCATCTCGCTCAAGGACTTCCAACTGACGATGGAAGTTCCGCTTACATTCGTGAAGTTGCCCGAAGCGCTTGCGATAGCATCGAAACCGCCCAGCACCGTTTCCGTAACCGTCGAAGGAAAACCGCTCGACCTCATCCGTCTGCAATCGCAAAAGCAATCCGCGATGGTCGTCGATATGCACAACGCCGAACTCGGATCCAAGCGCATTCATCTGGACTCCAAGAATTTCGTCGCTCCGAACTTTGCATCGGTGCATTACATCGAGCCCGATAACCAATACCTCTTCATCGATATCGCCGTCGATACAAGAATCGAACGCAGCATTCCCATCAAGAACAATGTGACTTTCGGGGCAGCCCCGGGCTATGTCATCGTTCAGCAGCCCAAACTCATGCAAGAAGACCTCATGGTTTCTGGCGCAAGGAACGCCCTCACCCGCATTATCGACATTCCAACGGACTCCATCTTCAAAGACAGCATCAAGGAAAGCCAGACATTCTCTGTTGCGCTCGCAACCGATCAGCTCCCGCCGTTTGTAACGCCTAGCGATTCTGTCGCAAAGATTTTTGTCGATGTCCAAAAAATCAAGTCCAAGGAATTCAAGAGTATCCCTATCCAGCTTATCGGCTTCTATGACCGCGCCTTGAACACGCTATCGCCGCAACAGGCAACCGTCGAAATCACAGGCGGTGAAAAAGTCATCGAAGCCATCAAGCACAGCGACATTGAACTTTTCATTGAATACAACCGCTTCGCTATTGAAGACGCCGACAGCCTTGCCCCGACCATCAAGTTGAACTTGCCGCCAGACATCGACCGCAGCATGTCCATCAAGGCCGTTCTTGTCAAACCTGACAAGATCAAGCTCATCAAAACCCATACCGAAAGCGATGATAAAGACGAGGAATACGGAATATGATTTGGCTTGGAATTGAATCCAGCTGTGACGAAACCGCGTGCGCCGTTTTGCAGGACGACCCGCTCAAAGTCCTTTCGAATCCGCTCTATAGCCAAATTGACGAACACGCGCTCTACGGAGGAGTTGTTCCCGAAATTGCAGCGCGTGCGCACCTGCAAAAGATTGCGCCCATTGCCGAAGCCGCCGTTAAAGAAGCAGGCATCGAGCTTAAAGACATCGACGCCATCGCTTACACCACAGGCCCTGGCCTTATGGGGCCGCTCCTCGTCGGCGCCAGTTTTGCCAAAGGACTCGCCCGCGACTTAAACATTCCGGCTTACGGCATGAACCATCTCGAAGGGCATCTTGCCGCCGCCTGGCTCTCTAACCCGGACATCGAACCGCCGTTCTTAACACTCACCGTCTCGGGCGGCCACACGGAACTCGTGATGGAAGAACCGGGATTCAAGTACACAAGCATCGGGCGCACCCGCGACGACGCTGCCGGTGAAGCATTTGACAAATGCGGAAAGCTCATTGGCCTCAAGTACCCCGCAGGCGCAACAATTAGCCGCCTCGGCAAAGACCACAACCGCAAATTCGTAGAATTCCCACGTGCACTCCACACGCACGACAGCTGCGAATTTTCGTTCAGCGGCCTAAAGACCGCCGTACTCCGTTACACCGAAACCCACGACCCGGAATTTATCCAGCAGAACCTCGGCGACATCTGTGCCTCGCTCGAAGATGCCATTGTCGATAGCCTTGTTTCAAAGACCATCAACGCGCTCAAGAAAACGAAGATGAAAACGCTCGTGATGGGCGGTGGTGTAAGCGCCAACAGCTGGCTCCGTACGCGCCTGCAGGATTACTGCGATAAAAAGGGAATCCGTTTCTGCGTTCCGGACCGCAGCCTGAGTACAGACAACGGAGCGATGATTGCTGCCGCGGCCATCCGCCGCAAGTTGCAAGGCAAGCTCGAATCCATCGACGTAGTAAAACCGTGGATGCCGCTGGCTATTTAGTAGACAGTAGACAGTAGACGGTAGGAAGTAGGAAGTAGGAAGTTGGCAGAACTTAGAACTTAGTAGGAAATTGATTTAGTTGGTTGAGCTTAGGACGAGTACGGACAAGTGGGGTATATAATACACTTCGCAGAACAAAAGCGTTGCATATACCATTTCGGCACTTTTTTAGCTGTATTTTCAGCAGCGCTTTTTAAAACGTTTTTGTTCTTTTGGCATTTTTCATTGTATATTGTAAATATGATTTTATCGTTCAAGCATAAGGTAATGTTATTCTTTTGTGCAACAGCATTCTGCTGGGCACAGGATTTGAGCAAACCTGTTAATGATGTTGACGTTTTCCGCCCTGAAAAGCGCGAAACAAAAGTTCAAATGGTCGATTCGTCGAAAACAAACGACCTTAAGTTGAACGTTGATATTTTTGCTGATGGATTTATCGGTTCGTACTACATTCTTTGGGACAATGTTGACTTGTCCGAAGACATCAAAAAGATGATCCAGAGCCGCAACTTTGCGCTCGACGAGTTCTTTATGCAAAACATCGACCGCGAGCAGTTCGAGCAGGAACGCATGTTGCAACTTTTCGAAGACCGCAAGCAGGAGTTCTTCAATATCTTTCCCGAAGAAGCTCTCAAGGAACTTCAAGAAAAGCAAGCGGATGAATAGAGCGGCAGTTAGCAGAACTTAGTCCGCTCTGCTCTTAGAACTTAGTTGGCAGTCCCTAGAGAAGAATAGCTAAGCTCTAAGCTCTAACAACTAGTAACTATCCGATGATTTCACAAGAACGTAATTTCACAGATTGGCAGCTTACAGGATTCAGTAGCGCACCGGCGTTTCTTTTCGAGACGATCGAAAGTACGCACAAGCTCATGAAGTCCATGGCAAGCGCCGGAGAGATTGCACCGGGCACACTCTTTGTTGCCGACTCGCAAAGCAACGGACACGGTCGCCACGAACGCACTTGGGACTCCCCCGCCGGAAAAAATCTCTACTTCAACATTTTAATCCCGCTCGAAGGAATCCCGGCCAATCGTTTTGCACAAATTACACAAGTCGCCGCACTCACATTTGCCGAAGTGTTCAATGGATTACAAGACTCCGCGATTCTTGAAAGTGCAGATGAAAAATGCGCGGTCCTCAAAAACTGCACAATTTCAACTAGCAACACAAATACTCCTCCACAAAAAATAACGGTCAAGTGGCCGAACGACATTCTCTACGGCAAAAGCAAGTTCTGCGGGATTTTAGCGGAAGTTGTTTACGCAAAGATCCCCACCTCCACGGAGATGGCGAATGAAAGCGCAGGAATGACAATAGCCCCGGCCCTCAACATGGGTGTAGGCATCAACGTCAACAGCGATCCCGAAGATTACGCACACATCGGCCGCGCCGTCACAACACTCAAAGCCATTTTCGGGCACACCATCAACCGCGAAAAGCTTTTGCAACAGCTTATCGGCAGCCTAGAACGCGCCATCGGGCAGTTCAAAGCATTCGGCATTCGCCCTTGGGTCAAAGCATGGCGCAAAATGGACCAATTCATCGGCGCACGCGGCACCATTGTCGTAAACAATCGCTGCACCGATCAAAATCGCGAAACAGGTGAAGGTGCCATCAAAAAATCCGGCACCATCCTCGACATGCAAGAAGACGGCAGCCTCCTTTTCAAATGCGATGACGGCACCATCGAAACTGTCATTTCCGCAGACTTAGAGATTTAGTTTTCCGCGCATTTTGTGCACTTTTTTATGCACATTTCCCGCGCATTTTCAAATGCAATTTCAAACGCTTTTTCAAAAGCACTTCACGCGCATTTTACGATTGCACCCAAAACACAAAAATTTTATCTGCACAAACGTACAACATTTTACAACATTTCTTTTACACAGAAAAGTGTAACCATGCTCTTACAACAATAATATTTGTATATTGCGCCTAAAATAAGGAGGCAATATGCACATTTTTCAAAGTGCATCCAGGAAGGCACTGTTTTCAGCGTGTCTAATTTTTCCGTTTTTCATGTACGCATGCGGCGGCGACAGCGGCAGCAGCGCAACAGAAGATGACTACACCGACGAAGAAGATGACGAAGACAACCTTGGCGGTGAAGAATTCAAAGATTCCACCATTATAGGTAGTAATTACAAATCCAAAGCAGGCATCGCAACCATCATCAAAAGCGAAATCCTGGATACCAAAAGCGGAAACACCTACAAAACCATTCAATTCGGCCCTTACACTTGGATGGCCGAAAACGCCAACTACAAAGTCTCCCGCAGTTCCTGTTACGAAGAAGATTACGAAAATTGCGAATCCAAAGGCCGCTTGTATCAAAGCATGAATGCCGACCAAGCGTGCCCTAGCGGGTTCAAGATTCCTACCGAAGCCGATTTCGAATACTTGGTCAACTTTGCCAACAACATCGCTGACCGCGATTTCGGATTCAACCTGCAAATGTCCGGTTACTGCGAAACCGTCAATGGCGATCTTCAATGCAGCCGCATGGACAAAGAAGCATACCTCCTTACCTCTGGTTTCAACGTATTCAGAGCCAATTCCAAGGGCAAATACGATTTTTCCGAAGCCAATTTCAGTGCCTATTACGCTCTCCGTTGCATGAAACTTTCGCATTTTGTGGAAAACGAAAATCAACTCCCCACTTGCGATTCCTCTACCTACAAGACACTTGACGATTTCTTTGTGGCAAGCAAAGGCAAGAACTACTACTGCAATAAAAAGAAGTGGGTCAAGGACGACGAAAATTACTGTTCCTCTTCGGAAAGAGGCGAAAAGCACTATTACAAGGACACGTTGTTTATTTGTCGAAACAACACCTGGGAATACGCCACCATGAACGACGTCAGCGCAAGCTGCACCAAGGAAAACCAGTGGGAAGTCCGCAAACTGAACGGTCAAAGCTACATCTGCGATGATTCCACTTGGCGCAAGCCCTCGGCCATCGAAACAGCAATCGGCCTTTGCAATTTGGACAGCCTCCAAAAAATGGGTACATACATCAACAAAAAGGAATCCACGGACTACATCTGCGATTCTACAGGTTGGCGCAAAACCGTGCTCACGGACTCCATCGGAACATGCACAGTCAAGAATCAATGGGCGCTCAAAATCAATTACGAACAAAAGTACGTCTGCGACGATTCCACTTGGCGCAAGCCCACCACCATCGAAGATTCCATTGGGCTTTGCACTCCCGACAGTTTAAAGAAAATGAAAACCTTAAAAACCAGATCGGATTCCACGCAGTACTTCTGCGACACAACGGGCTGGCGCAAGGCGGTCCTCCTCGATTCCATCGGCCAATGCGTTAAAGACAGGCAATGGGAACAGAAGAAAAATTACGGAAAGAACTACCTCTGTAAGGATTCGAGCTGGCGCAAAGCTACCGCCCGCGAAGATTCCATCGGATTCTGCATTCCGAACAAAATCGGCATGATCGATTCACTCAAGAGCTACGGAAGCTACGAATCTTACTATTGCGACTCTACGGGCTGGCGCAGCACCGTCCTCACCGACTTCTATGGGAACTGCGATTCTACAAAGTTCTACAACGAGATTGAATACAAGGGCACCACCTACGTTTGCCGTACCACCAAGAAATGGGATACGCTCTTCTCGACCGAAAAGAACTTCGGCATTTGCACACCAAAAATTTACGGCAAAATTGACACGCTCAAGTCGAGCAGCACAAGCTATATATGCGATTCTACAGGTTGGCGCACAACAACTATTTACGATTACTACGGCAACTGCGATTCCACAAAGCTCTACACGACAAGAACGTACAACGGAACCACATACGGTTGCCAAACGCCAACCAAGTGGGAAAAACTCACGCACCCCACATCGGCTTTCGGATTCTGCACGCCCAAGCTGAAAGGTACGCTAAAAACAGATAGCACCGGCCGCGATTACATTTGCGATTCACTTTGGCGCCAAGCCACAAAATCCGAAGTTCTCGGACTCTGCGACGATGACAGAGAAGGCTTTGAAAAGATTCATAACTCCGTCAAATATGCCTGTGCCAATGACGAATGGCGAACACTGACCAAATTGGAAAACACCTTGGGACTCTGCTACAAGGCCGTTTTGGACAAAGTTGCAAAATCTAACGACACCACTTACATCTGCAAAGAAAGCGGTTGGTCGAAATACTCCGTTGTCGATGCATTCGGTAACTGCACTTCCGCCATCGCCGGAAAGATTGTGGAATTCGGAAACATAAGCTACGGATGCAAAAATTCCAGCTGGAAAGTTCTTGATTCCATCGAAGTCGCCTTAGGAATTTGCACTACATCCAGCACCAAGGTATACGAATACAAAGGGAAATATTACTACTGTTCAGGTTCCACCTGGAGTATCGCTCCCGTCGGATACGTTCTAGAAAAGTGCACCGATGCACTGTTCGGTAAAATCGAAGTCTACCAAGACAAAAACTACTATTGCTCCGCCAGCAATACATGGCAAGAGTACACCGATCTTGAAAAAGAACTGGGATTCTGCACCGGCAAAAACCAAAATGAAATTCACGAATACAAAGGGAAAAAATACGGTTGCACCTATAAGAACATAAATAGTGAAACAAGATTCATTTGGCGTGAAGAAAATAATCTCGACAAAGAACTCGGTTTCTGCCACGGAACCGGTTTAACATGGAAAGAATACAATGGCAAGGATTACGCTTGTGCAAGAGGAAGTAGTGGAGAGTGGTATAATAGTTCATTCTGGAGTATGTACGGTAGGTGCAGTAGCTCTGAAACTCAAGCGCTTGGTTTAACAGTAGGTTTGAATGGACAACACTACTATTGCAACACCAACTTGAATAGCACTTCTTCAACATATAATTATGGTTGGTACGCATTGCAAGCCATAGACAGCCTCAAAGGCCCTTGCTACAAAGACAAACTAGGCGACACTTTGACATTTAACGATTCCGCCTACTATTGCGGTACAAACAGCAATGGATATTACAGATGGGTTCAGGCAACAACATTGGCTCAATATCTCGGCCGATGCTCCGTAGCCAACGAAGGCTCATCGGCAATCTTTAACGGAAAGCGCCTTCAATGCTTCGATGGAAACTGGCGTAGAGACCCTGCCGATTACGGCACCATGACAGACGCTAGAGACGGTACCCAATACAAGACCATCAAAATTGGCAAGCAAGAATGGATGGCAGAAAACTTAAAATACGAAGTTGATGGCAGTTGGTGCGGCGGGAACGACAACGGATGCTCAACCTACGGCCGCCTGTACAGCTGGGACATGACCGTCGGCTTACCCAAGAATGCCAACCCCACTTTAGTTGAAATTTCCAATTCAGAATCACACCAAGGCATTTGCCCCAACGGATGGAGACTCCCGACATCGGCAGACTGGGAAACCTTGCACAAATTATGCGACGATTCCGAGTTACGCAAAACCGACGACGGTTACGATGCTTCAAATACAGATATTTGTGGATTTTCATCATTGCCGGCAGGCTACATGAACGTCTTTTACAGAAACGGAATCGACTACAGCGAAACTCGCTCAGATTATTTTCTCTTAGACAACCACTGGCCTTCAACCAATTTGACCACAGCTTACTGGACTTCAGAGCAAAAGTCAGATTCAACGGCGTTGATAATGAATTTTAAAATAGAAACACGAACAAACCTTACATATTCAGTCCAAAAAAGAGTCGGATTATCCGTCCGCTGCATAAAGAAATAGCATTCAAAAAGATTATTCAAAATAATTAAGACTTGGCGGTTCAACGGCCAAGCCTTTTTTCTACCGCTTAAAATACATGCTGCCAATGAGCGAAACGGCTAGCATCACAATCATCGCGGTAAGGCCCATGTCCACCAATTCACGATTTTGACCTGCGGCACCAGTTTCGAGGAGTATTACGCAAACAAGCGCCAAAACGGCAGCCACTCCTCCCATTTGGTGGAACATCTTCACTTTTTCTTCGTTCGTGAATTTTCCGTTCGGTCGATTAATAAAGGGCATTAACATCACCTCCAAGGCAAATCCAAACAATAAGTCCAACCATCACGAGTGCGCTAATTGCAACATTCGCGAGGAAAAAATCGCGGTTCATGGCATCCAAATCATTGGATTTTCTGAACAAGTGAATGTAGACTATCGCAGCAGTCATGAGTCCCGTGACAGTCCACCAAATCCAACCCATATCCCAGAAAAAGCCGAATACCACACAAAGCGCAAGCATTGCCAAATGGCTCGCAAGCGCAATGCGTAAAGCTTTTTCGAGGCCGAAGCGGGCCGGTACGGAATGCAGCCCTTGCTTACGGTCGATTTCGATATCCTGCGTCGCATAGATAATGTCAAAGCCGCCCATCCAGAGCATCAGAATGAACAAGAGGAAAATCGGGAACACCGCAAATTCGCCACGCACGGCAATCCAGGCGCCGAGCGGGCTCATTCCAATAGCAAAGCCGAGGAACCAATGGCAAAGCCACGAGAAACGTTTCCAGTAAGAATATGAAAGAAGCAATAGCCACACCGGGAATGCGAGCGCGCCCGCGAGGGGCTGGAGCATCCAAGCGAAAGCGACAAATAAGACTCCGTTCAAAGCGAGAAACGCAATCACCGATTTGCGGCTCAGGCGACCAGCCGGCAAATGGCGTTTTGCCGTACGCGGATTTTCAGCATCGAACTTGGCATCGGCAATGCGGTTAAAGCTCATGGCGCTGTTACGGGCGGTCACCATGCAAAGGACAATCAGAACGATAATGCGGGCCGTTTCGTAAGCGCTCATATCGCGGAATCCGTTTGCAGCAACCCACATAGAACCAAGCGCAAAAGGCATCGCAAACAACGAATGGCTTAAACGAACAAGATGTGTAAATTCGAGAAGTTTATTCATAATTTAGTAGACAGTAGGAAGTTAGAAGTAGGACAAATGCATAGGTCGAGCGTCGCGGCCAAGCTTGCTTGGACATGACCGAGGCCAGCATTGAACGCCAAGGCGTTCGTGACTGCAATTATGACATATCAAAATACAAGTACTTTGCTGCGTCATAACCTTGCGCACTATTGGCACTTGAACGAAGTGAAAGTGCAAGTAGGAAGTGGTTAGTGGTTAGTGATTGGTCGCTAGTTGTCATCCTGAGCGAAGTGCGCAGCACGCAGTCGAAGGATCCAGTTAAGGTTCGAGCATTAAGCATTCTTGCTCCAGACTCTCGCAACTTGCGCAACAAGCGATTGCTCCACGCCCAAGTGTTTCAAGATTTTCGCAACGACGGTATCGACAAGTTCTTCCATTGTCGCAGGCTTGCTATAGAATTGCGGCGAAGCCGGAATCACGACCGCCCCCGCCAAGGTCACACGCTTCATATTCTCGATATGAATCAAGTTGTACGGCATTTCACGCGGCACAATCACAAGCGGGCGGCGTTCCTTGAGGCAAACATCAGCCGCGCGCACAAGCAAATTGTCCGACGTTCCGGCGGCAATGCGCCCAAGCGTTCCCATAGAGCACGGCACCACAGCCATTCCCGCATAATTGGCGCTACCGCTTGCACATTCCGCAAAGAACTCATCGACATTGCACACGTCTTTGCAATAGTCATAAAGCGCATTCTGGCCTTCATATTCCAGCACCTGCTTTCCAGGGTGCGTCACGATAAGCGTGACATCGTGACCACAGCGATGCAAATGCATCGCTGTGCGCGTGGCATAAATGCCACCGCTCGCACCCGTAACGCCTAGCACATATCGACTCATGATGCACTCACAGGCTTATGCAAAAACACGCCAAAAGAAATTCCACCATCGAACATCTTGACTTTCTTGACTTCAAAACCGCATTCTTCGGCCATCTTGCAAAAATCATCGACCGGCAAGAATCGGATAATCGAATTCACCAAGTATTCGTAAGCGTCACGCTTGCCACTAAAAAACGCACCCATTACCGGGATAAAAAGCGGCGCGAGCACTTTGTAAAAGAACTTATTGAACAAGTTCCTCGGCGAGAAAAATTCCAAAACACAAAGGTATCCGCCAGCATCCAGCACACGGTACGATTCCAGCAAGGCGCCGCGCGCATCGGGCACATTGCGCATGCCAAAGCCGTTCAGAATCACATCGAATTGACGCTCCGCAAACGGCATTTTCATGGCATCGAGCTGCACCGCATGCGCGTCAATCTTTTTCGGTTTGACTTCGGCGAGCATCCCATACGAAAAATCGCCAATCACCGCCGGGTCTACAACAAATTCGCGCGCAGTCCCCTTTTGCGACAAAAATTGCGCAGTCCCTTTCTGAGGATACGCTTTCGCAGAGCAGCAAGCACATCCGCCTTCAAAAATCTTGCGGAACGTGTTTGCAAAATCACCCGTGCCACCGCACAAGTCCAACAAGCGAACCTTCCGCGCATTTTCTACCGCATTGTCTGCAACCTTCGGCCCTTTACTCGTCATGCAACCGGCATTTTCCGGTGCAATTCCATCCACCGCCATCAACTTTTTCAAGTACTTGCAGCAATACCTGCGCCACAGCACATCCTGATAACAGCTCAAGAAATGATTCAAGAAATCGTAACGGCTCGCAATGCCATCGAACATATGACGCACAGGACTTTTCATAAAAGACAATTTAGAAATTATTTCGATTACCGCTTCACAACTTTATAGCCAAAGAGAACGGAGTCAAGCAAGGCATCAAATCCCTTAACCCACCGGTCCTTTTCATACATACAAAAATCCCCGCAAATCAATCAGATTGCGGGGAAAAATCAAGATGCCGCGTTACAGCAAACTTTTTACTTGAATTGAGCCGTGAAGCTTGCGCCTTCCTTCACATCCACCAAACGCGGATTGTCCGTCACGCCATCGTTCCATCCAGTAAACACAGCTCCATTATCAGGAACTGCCTTGAGTTCCATTTTAACGCCAACAAAGAACTTGCCCTTGAAATCCTTGCTCGGGAGTTTTGCACCTTCCATAAGCACGGAACCGTTTCCAGAAGCACTGATGCTCACAGAAGCCGTACCGCTCAAGCCAAATTCTTCCTGGTATTCCTGAAGGACCACCGGATCGCGATCTTTAGCCCATTTCTTCAAGCATGAGCCAGTCTTGCTGAAGCCATTGTCATCAGGACAAGAGTTGTGATAGTACCTTTCATTCTGCTTGAACTTTTCAAGGTCGCGGTTCATTTCGTTATTGTCAATCGTTGCAACCATGGCATCGACAATCTTTTCAACATTCTTAGCGTTCGTATAGCTATTGAACATCAATGCAGAGCGGTTGATGAACATACGCTTGAATTCCGGGTTCTTGATAAGCTGGATATAGAGGTTAGCAAAGCAACCTTCTTCCTTGCACGGCTTATTTCCGCCGCCCTTCTTAATCCAAGCAAACATGTTGCTGCCTTGGGCAAATTCACCGCCATTTACGCCCCAAGTCCAGTCAAAACCATGATCAAGGTCATAAACCATGAACTTCCACGGGTGTTCCGGAGCAGACCATGCACGAACGTTGTTGTTCGGCCAGTCGCCATTGTGCATATAAATTTCAGCAGCCATGTAATCCGCCAAGTTACCCACGTCAAGCATCAACTTTGCCGAAGCGTAATTGGCATTGTTTTCGCCAGAAAAATCATTTGTAGCCACAAAATGAAGCATGTTCTTGTAGGCGTCAATCGTACCATTGCTGGCTTCAACTTCTTTCCCCAAGTGCTTGATGAAGTTCACCGAGTTGGCATCAATCTTGTAGTTCGTTTCTACGTAATGCTTGTTGAAACGTTCACGCATGTCATGGATGCCATAGTACTTGCCGTTGTAGAACACCACCACTTGGCGGCTTCTCTGGTAATCCACGCTTGTCCCTTCAAGGAGCGCGCCACCCATAGCATCTTCAATGTAGTCACTCACAAAGCGGTTACCGTTATTGCGGAGGTTGAATGCTTTATACTTGTCATTCACGCCCTTGCGAGTTTCGAACAACGGATAATTGATGCTACCTTCTTCATATTCTTCACGGAGGCGGATGGCAACGGACTTCTTGTCATTCAAGCGACTATAGCCACCCATCAAAGAAATACCGGCATCCTTTTCCCATGTAGAGCCATCCTTAGTCGAAGAACCCTTTTCGAAATATTCAACATGAACCGGGTATTCCACATCGGCATAAAGACCGACGCTGTCCGGACAACCCTTCGGGGCATCGCACTTCGTCTTAATATAATGTTCACGGAAGAAGCTGGAGTCAACGCTGATCGCAACAATCGGCATCTTCACAGCTTCTTCATCAACGAAGAACGTACGGGTCGTTACTTTACTCGAAAGTGCACCCTTCTTAAACGAAGCGCAACGGAAAGCCACGCTATGGTCAATACGTTTCGGAGAATTGAATTCCGGAGAATTTTCGGTCGGCACAGAGCCGTCCGTCGTGCAGCGGAGCTTGACACCTTCATCAAGAGAAGGCGGATTCAAAGTAAATGCTTCGCTATAGAAACCGGACTTGAGGCCGCTCATGTCAGCAGAAGGAGCAACTTCATCATAAGATTTTGTCGTATTCGGTTTTTCCGGAGTCGCTTTTTCAAAGTACTTCCAATAGCCGCCATCGACAATGCCCCAGCTGAGACCGGCAGTCAATTCAGGGTATGCCACCGAGTCACGGATTCCGTTAAACCTGTCGACCAAGTAAAGCGTACCCCCATTCTTATCTAGCTTCCAATTCGTATGCGGACGCGTATGACGGTTATCGTTATCAGCAACAGCTACTGCAGAAATATTTTTCTTATCGCAGAATATAACTCTAAAAGATTTAGCCTTGAGAATATCATGGCCAAAGACCCACTTGCGCAAGTTCTTCAAATTCTCAACAAGTGTATAGCCTTCAAGATCGATGTCCTGATCACTGGAGTTGTAGATTTCAACCCAAGACGGATCATTGCCTTCTTCATCGTACCAATCCATATTCAACGGAGAAATTTCCGTTATACGCAAAGCCGATTGTCCAATCCAACGAAGAGCGGTATCGGGCGGAAGCTGGACATAAATAGGGACCCAAACAGTATCGTTACTGGAATTAATAATTTTTATGTATTCCGTACTTGAGGAATACGGAATCGTCGCACTAGAAGAAGAGCCCGTTTTATTTTGATCACAACCATTAGTGTTCAAGCACTGACTTCCGGGTTCATCAGGTTTTGTAAAATTACCATCATCATTGTCATCAGCACAGCCAACAACAAAAGCTGTACCAAGAACCGCAGCCAGAGAAAGAATCTCTTTAATCCATTTTTTTGAGCGAATCACGGCGACCACCTAAAATAAAGAATACACTTCCCATAGATTTTACCATGGGACACCTTTGTTCCATCCAACACAACTAAATTTAGTAGTTTTTTTAAAAAAATAACAGTAATATTCTCTTTACCCTTGACAAGTGTGAAATATTAAACTATCTTTGGGTCATCGAAATGGTTCTGTAGCTCAGTTGGTAGAGCAGTGGACTGAAAATCCGCGTGTCGTTGGTTCAATTCCAATCGGAACCACGAAGAAACCTCGGTGAAAACCGAGGTTTTTTCTTTATTTTCGGCAATTTTCCGAGAAAAGCACAAAAAAAGCCTCATCATAAAAAAAGACGAGGCATCGAAAAAATTTTCTTTCGTCTCTCGTCTGTAGCCGCTACGTGGCATTCTCTGATCTGATTAAATGTGATTTATTTCACACGCGGTAAGAGACCTTTTTTGACAAAAGCACCATCAGGCCTATAGCAAGAATAAAATTCTTCCCAATGTTCAATCAATATATTAATGAGTTCCGGCTGGAAATGCGTCCCGCTATTTTTTTTCATTTCTTCTTTGACGCTTTCTTCCGACCAGGCTTTTTTGTAACAGCGGGGGCAAACAAGGGCATCGAATACATCAGCCACAGAGCAAATGCGGGCCGCCAGCGGAATATTTTCCCCTTCAAGCCCATCCGGATATCCAGACCCGTCCCAACGTTCATGATGCGCCCCCGCAATATCAGCGGCCACGCGCAACAACTCCGTCTTGGAATCGCGAAGAAGAGTACGGCCAATAACAGCGTGGCTTTTCATCTGGACATACTCACTATCCGTCAAGCGCCCTTCTTTCTTCAGCACCTCATCAGGAATGCCCACCTTGCCCAAATCATGGAGAAGCGATGCATAGTAAATCAAGTCCTGCTCTTTGGCCGATAAGCCATAATGACGCGCAAACATTTTGGCCAATTCAGAAACGCGATGAATGTGATCACCCACTTCCTGGCTGCGGAATTCAGAAACTTCACCCAAAATGCGGATGAGCTCCATGTGTGCCGATTCAAGTTCCTTAGCCTTGCGTTCCAGTTCCTGAGCGCGAATAGCCGATTCAATCGTCTTTGCGGAATAAACCGATATGAGCTTTAGATGTTCCAAGTCCGATTGAGAAAAGAACACATTGTTACCAATCTTGTTTATGGCCTGGAACACCCCCATCACGCGCCCTTCGCTTTCCATAGGCATTGTCATCACGGATGTCGTGTGATAACCGTTCTTGATATCACTACGGCGGTCAAACCTGGAATCTTGATAGGCGTCTTCGACTAAAACAGGCTGACCCGTCTTGAGAGAATACCCGACAAATCCAGCCGTGAGAGGAATACGAAGTTCATCCACACCATGAGCCACCTTGGTCCACAATTCATTGCGCTCTTCGTCAATAAGCCACAACGAACAACGGTCGGCCTGAACGATTCGCCTACCCAAGTCCGCCATGAGCAACAGAAGACTATCCGTATGGTACTCTGCTGCGATTTTTGGCATGTACTCGAACAAAAGGGCAGCGACTTGACTGTCCCCAAGATCAGAATCGTTGACTTCGTATGCCATGATATGTAAAAAAATAATTAATTCAGCACAAAATGCAAAGTATCGTTGACGAGATCGGAGTATTTTTTCTATTCTTTGCGCACCAATTGGAGGAATAGGCTAATTGGTAAGTCAGCGGTCTTGAAAACCGCCGCCGTAAGGCTTGGGGGTTCGAGTCCCTCTTCCTCCGTAAAAAGCTCCCTTCGGGGAGCTTTTTTGTTTGGCTGAACTTTGACATTTGCTTTTAGAGCGAAAGGAATGTTCTAAGTTCTACCAACTGCCTACTGCCTACCGCGAAGCCCGTCCCAGTCCGCCCTACAATCAGCAGCATAGTCGGCAGCCGCAGATGCCGGTTCATCGTAAATCAAAGTACAGACCTTCAGCGGTAGCGGGAAATCGGCACCAAACGCAGCCAAGCACGCCGAAGTTGTCGCTCCCGTCGTAAACACATCATCCACGACAACGACACTCCCCCGCTCAGGCATTTTATGCGGAAAATCCGCAACAAACGCACCTGCCACATTCAATTCGCGATCCTCCTTCGAAAGCTTCGTCTGCGAAACCACGAACGTCTTGCGCTTTAGCCAACGGCAGATCCTACCACCAGTCGCAGTCGCCAGTGCCGCCGCCAACAACGCCGCCTGATTATAGCCCCGCTCGCGATACCTCGCCCTGTGCAGCGGCACCGGCACAAAATAAAGCGGTTGCGCAAGCATCGAAAGCTCTTGCCCCACCGCACCTCGCTTCACCGCCGACGAATGACGCACCAAGTACGAAGCCAAACCAGGAATATTGCGGTACTTGAGCGCATGCACAAGGCGCCTCGTCAAAGGCCGCATCGGGAATAGGCAAAACGCATCATCGCTCGGGAACGAGGGCGAAAGTGCTTCGCGCGCAAGTTCAGCCGCACATGCCGGACACAGCCACGGATCCAACCTCTCCGACGAAGTCCCGCACCCCAAGCATTCCATCCCAAAAACAAAATTTGCAACAGTCCGCAAAACGTCCATTCAAGCCTCCTGCTATAAAGGTGACGCAAAACGCGCCCCATCTCTATAACACGCTTTTTTCAGACATTTGGACTGTAATTTTTTGTCAACATGATTTAGGCGTTAAGTTTTAGGAATTAGGGATGCAAGAAGTTCCGTATCTACAGTCAGAACTGTATGGATTCCCGCCCCTATCGTGCTACGCACTCCAGGGTCGAGAATGACTCACAAAGGAATCAAGCGAGAGGCAACTTGTGGACTCGCATTTGTCCTACTTCCTACCGTCTATTTCCTACTAAGCTCTAAGTTCTAAGTTCTGCCAACTAAAACTTCACTGGATCCTTCACACTACGCGTTCAGGATGACTTCACCAATTTCTAAGTTTTGCCAACTAAGTTCTACCAACTGCCTACTTCCTACTGCCTACCAACAATCACTTATTCCCCTGATACCTGAGGCACATCAATAGCCCCACGAGGAACATACACACCAACGCAAACGAACCGCCGTAAGAGAGGAACGGAAGCGGAAGCCCCGTCACCGGCATAAGGCCAATCGTCATTGCGATATTCACCGTAATGTGGAACAAGAAAATCGTCGAAGCGCCCATCGTCACGAGCGTCACAAACGGGTCGTCATTAGTCCTGCAAATCGACGAGGCGCGCCACAGAAATAGCGTAAACAGCACGAGAACCGCAGCACACCCGACAAAACCAAACTGTTCCCCAAGCACACTAAAAATAAAATCCGTATGTTCTTCGGGCAAAAACGAGAGGTTCGTCTGCGAGCCATTCCCAAAGCCCTTGCCACCAATGCCACCGCTACCAATTGCCGTCAACGATTGCAACACTTGATAACCATCGCCAAGCGGATCACTCATCGGATCAAGGAAAGTGTTCACTCGCTTTTGCTGGTGAGGTTCCAACATGTTCCACACCATCGAGCTTGCGTACCCAGCCAAAATGTTCGTTGCGATAATCACACCCGAAAGCTTCTTGGACAAATGCCTACGGAGCACCGAAAATACGACAACACAAATCAGCATACCCCACAGCACTTGAAACACCATGGACTGCGAATGCAAGAACAGCACCGATAGCACAGGGCTTACAATCAAGAACAAGTCCGTAAAAGTCAGCCCCGCAAAAAAGAATCCGACAAAAGTCATCGCCGTAAACACAAGCGCGGTACTCAAATCCGGTTGCTTTAGCACCAGCAAGAACGGCACAATAAAAAGTCCAAGCGGCACCAAAAACGTCTTGAGGTTATGCAAGCTCACCGGGTGTTTCGAAAGCCAATACGATATCGTAATCAGGTATGCAATCTTTGCAAATTCCGAAGGCTGGAGCTTTATGACTTTCAAGTCAATCCAACGCCCTGCGCCCTTCACATCGCCCGCAAAAATAAGCACGAACACTAGCAAAAGAAGCGCAAACACATAAGACGGAACAGCAGCGCGCTTGAGCCAATCAATCTTTACAAATACAAGTCCAATCGCAATGGCAATTCCCGTCACAAAGTAAAGAATTTGTCTAAACCAACGGGCATCATAAAACACCATTTCTTCATTCATGGTTGCCGAGTACACAAGAAACACGCCAAACGTCATGAGCGTGAGCGTAACTCCGATAAAGAACCAATCAAATTTTAGGGACTTGTCCGAAATGCGCTCGTTACTCATTGTTCTTCTTCCTCCTCCTTACCAAAGAAGGTCATTAACACTTTGTGTGCAATCGGGGCAGCCACGGTACCACCGCCACCGCCTGCTTCTATAATCACAGAAACAGCTATTTGCGGATCATCCAGAGGAGCTACCGCTGCAAACCAGGCGTGAGTCTTCTGCCCTTTTTTCCATTCGCCAGAGCCAGTCTTTCCGCCCACGCGAATCCCAGGAACGGCGCCCTTCTTTCCCGTGCCACCCGGATGGTTCACCACGGAATCCATCGCATTCAAAAGCACACGGTGCGTTTCGGGTTTCATCGTTCCCGGACGGATGATTTTTGGTTCATAACGGCGCACCACATTGCCCTGCGCGTCCTGCAATTCCTTCATAAAGTGTGGCCGATAAACGCCCTTGTTCGTCGCCAAGGAGCCAATAAACACGGCCTGCTGGAGCGGTGTCACCATCTGTCCTTGCCCAATCGAAAGGTTCAGAATAAGCCCGCGCGCCCAACGCCAGCCCAAGCGCTTGTTCCTTTGGTTGAACGAAGCCGAATCTGGGAGCCAGCCCGCGCGTTCGCCAGGAATATCCACACCCAAAAGTTTTTCACCATAGCCAAAGCGTCGAGCAAATTCATTGATACGCGCCATGTCAATTTCTAGGCCGGCCTGATAAAAATACACATCGCACGAAAGGCGAAGCGCATGCACCACGTTCAAGTTTCCATGCACGCCCCAGCACCTTTGGTAACGCGCCCCGTACTGATAACCGCCCGTACAGGCCTTCGGATAATACTTTGTCTCCGAAATAATACCGCTTTCAAGTCCAGCACCCGACGTCACCAGCTTAAAAATGGATGCCGGCGGGTAAACACCCGAAATAGCGCGGTTCGTGAGCGGCCTCATGGAATCAAGCGCCACATGAGCCCACCCCTTGTTGCGTTCACGTTTTTTAAGAGAGAATATATTCGGGTCTAGCCTCGGCGAAGATACCATTGCTAGAATTTCACCATTGCGCGGGTCAAGCGCCACCAAAGCCCCCTTCACCGAATCGGGAATCGCAGCCTCGGCAGCTTTCTGCAACTTCAAGTCAATCGTCGAAACCATGTGCAAGCCAGGCTCCGGCGCAATAAAGCCACCCACATCCGAAAGCGTTCGAACCTCGCGTCCCGAGGCATTCACTTCCACAAGCTTGAGCCCGTTTTTCCCGCGGAACTCCTTATCGTATTCTTGTTCCAATCCCTTTTGCCCAATGCGATCGCCCTGCGAATAAGAGGCGTATTCCGGAAGCTTCAACTGCTCTTCCGAAATTTCACTCGTGTAGCCAAGCACATGCGATGCAAGCGTCCCGTACGGGTACTCGCGGCGAGACTCGATAATCACGGAAACGCCGGGCAACTCCGTCGAATGCTCTTCGATCACCGCGACCTGCTCCATTGTGGCATCTTCCAGAATGCGGACCGGACGCGTGCGCACCCAACGAATCCTCTGGAACGCGGTATCGAGCGAAAGCGAATCGAAAAGACGCGCGCCCGAAGCATCGCAAATATTCAGCAAGCGCTGGAAAACAGAATCTCGCCCCGCCTTCTTGCGGGGCATTTCGAGGGCCTGGAGCGCTATTTGGTACGAGGGGCGGTTACGCACCAGCACTTGACCATTACGATCGTAAATGTAACCGCGATCGGCAATCAGCTCGATTCTGCGCAAGCGGTTGTTTTCGGAACGCTGGAAATTTTCTTCGTAATGGATGTACTGTAACGAAAACAGCCTGAACAAAATCACCGTAAAAAGGATGACCGTCGCCGCCAAGAAAATCAAGACGTTCCAATTTCTGCGTACCCTCGCTTCATTTTCGGCGTCGCTATACATTCGACTTTTTCCCCGAAGTGAGGTAAAACAAAATACCACCGATAACGACGGTGTAAATGCACTCCGGCACAGTCCTTGTGACAAAAAGCGTCGTCACGACATCTTTTTCAAGGCCTGTAATGAGGAAATAGAACATATCGTTTACGAAAAACGCAAGGCCAAGGACTCCAACCTTTGGAGGCAAGTTGAGCGTCAAGAAATGCTCTTCGAGCTGCCCCACGGCAAAGCCCACAATCGTCATCGCAATCGCGTTTGCACCAAGCCATTCCACCGGAGCATAGACATCCAGCGTAAAACCAGCCAAGAAGCCCCAGAAACAGCCCGTAGCGGCCCCATGACGCAAAGCCACGGACACAATAAAGATGACCACAAAATCAGGCCCGACATCCAGAATCTTCAGCCAATCGCCAACAGAAGACTGCATGGCAAAGGCAGCGACAAACATGAGAAACGTCTTTAACCATCCGTAGTTACTCATTCAGCAACTCCTGGATAATCCAATCCGGTTCCTTCTGCATCACGAACACTTCTTCCAGCGTTGAAAATTCCTGAAACGGCTGCACATCCATCAGGCTCATCACGTCCAAATCCGCCTTACGAACCTTGTGCACTGTGCCCACAGGAATTCCCTTCGGGAAAATGCCGCCAAGCCCCGACGTAATGAGCGTATCGCCTTCGGCAACGCCCGCATGCGAGGGAATCATCGCCGAGAGCAAATGACCATCCACAGATTCCAAAAAGCCCACCACGCGCGTACGGCGTTCAAGCACAGAGAGTTTCAGGTTCGGGTCCACCAAGAGCTGTACGCGGGAATGCGTGAGCATCGCCTTCGAAATCTTCCCCACAAGCCCGTTCATCGAGAACACCGGCATATTGTCCTTGACTCCATGATGCGTTCCGCGATTGATGACAAGCGTTGTCAGAAAGCGCCCAGGGTTATGCCCCACCACGCGAGACGTCACAATCGGGAAATCCCACTTGTCGTCAAAACGCACCAGCGTATGGAGCCTAGCCAACTCCTGCAGGCCTTCGCTTGCATGGTACGTTTCCTGACGCAACCGCGCATTTTCTTCCTTCAGATGCTCGTTCTCGGCCTGCAACGACTTAAAGTCATTCACGGACGATACCAGCAACTGTACCGGATAAAACACCGACGACAGCGCCGTAGAGACAATACTCTCGCGTACCGCCGTCGAAGACGCATGCATCAATATGCCTAAAACGAGAAAAAAGGCAAAAGCGACAACGCCATGCCTTTGGGTAAACAAATCGACAATAAAGCGAAAAGCTCTAAGCATCGAAGTGCAATTTCAAAAAATTACGTAGAAGAAGCGACCAAAACAGGACGGTACTTGTCCAAGTCTTCGAGAATGCGAGCAGCACCCTTGCAAACGCAAGTCATCGGATCGTCAATCACGTTGACCGAGAGGCCCGTTTCCTTGCGGATACGTTCGTCAAGGCCGCGCAGCTGGGAGCCGCCACCCGTGAGGATAATGCCCTTGTCGTAAATATCGGCAGAAAGTTCCGGGAGAGTCATGCTCAAAGCCTGCTTTACCGCTTCGATAATGGCAGTCACCGGTTCATTGATGGCTTCGCGGATTTCGGCACTTCCAACCGGAATCGTGCGCGGCATACCAGCAATAAAGTCAAGGCCCTTGACTTCCATCGTCAATTCTTCTTCGAGCGGATTTGCAGAACCAATCTGAATCTTGATCTGTTCGGCAGTGCTTTCACCGACGCAGAGGTTGTACATGGTACGCAAGTAACGCACAATCGCTTCGTCCATTTCGTCACCGCCCACGCGCACAGAGCCGTTGCAGTCGGACTTGTTCAAAGCAATCACGGCAATATCGGACGTACCGCCGCCAATATCCACAATCATGTTACCGACAGGTTCTTCAACCGGAATGCCCATACCAATTGCAGCAGCCATCGGTTCATGGACCAAGTGGACTTCCTTTGCACCCGTCATCTTGATAGCATCAATCACGGCGCGCGTTTCCACTTCGGTAATTCCGTTCGGAACGCCAACCACCACACGCGGTTTCGCCATCCACATCGGATAGCGCTGAACGCGCCTGATAAAGGTAGTCAAAAGTTTTTCAACAAGCTCAAAATCAGCAATAACACCGTCTCGCATCGGACGAATAGCACGACTTTCACCAGACGTACGGCCAAGCATTTTCTTAGCCTCAGCACCAATAGCTGTAATGCGATTGCTCTTGCGGTCTACCGCAATCACCGTCGGTTCATTAATGACAATGCCCTGCCCAGCCACATGGACAAGCGTATTTGCGGTACCCAAATCGATACCGATATCACAAGAGAAAAGTCCGAACAAAATTTAACCCTCTATTATAGAATTCCCACTCGAAAATATAACTAAAATAGATAAATATTTTATCTATGGATTTTTATCTTTACCAAATTTCAGAACCTTAGAATAACGGTCCCAATGCCTACCATGGACCTCGTAACGGTACTTACGTTTTTCGTAAATGGCAATGTCCTTATAGATATAAAAATCAACTTCAGCATAAGCCGCATAAATTTCGGCTTCGGCGCCTTCGAACAACCTAAAATCGCGAATCTTGTAATACGGTTCATCGAGCAAGTCTTGTTTGGTAGCCTTTGCATTCAAGGTTTCCGCCACCATGAACTTCAAGTCTTCTTGCAAGTACGGCAAGAGTTTCCTTTCAATACGCTCCGTCGGTTCGGAACAAGACGAAAGCAAAACGAGGAATATGAGGGATAAAATTTTCTTCATGTCCATAAAATAAAAAAAGAAACGCACCCAAGTGGAATGCGTTTCGAAAATTGTTGCTAGTGATTAGTGGCTAGTGGTTGGTGGTCAGGAATGCAATAAGAACATTTTTATCGCGTTCCTGTTTACTAGCCACTGTTTACTAACCACTACTACCAATTAGAACGAGTACGTTGCAGAAATTCTGGAGAAGAGGCGGCCTTCACCCTGGAACGGATTCCTAAAGAGGAGGTCTTCAGCAACGGTCACGTCAATCTTCAACTTTTCTTCGATGTTGATACCGAAACCGAAGCCGACATGGTCCTTGGAAGTGCCGTCTGCAAGCGGGTTCGTGCTGAAGAAGTTGCCGTCATCCTTACAAATGCCATATTCATTATTTTTCTTATATCTGTCGATGTTCTTATTATGAACATTGCAATCCGTGTAAAGGATAGACTTCTGACCGCCAACGCGAATCACGAACCAGTCCCACCAGATGTTACGTTCGATACCGAAGCTGATCATGCCACCGATATCGGTACGTTCATCCCAATACTTATGGTCTTCATTACGGGAATCATAAGTCCAGGTCTTGCTAGCGACATCAAAAATAATGTCATGAGCCTTTCTCTTGTTATAGATAAAGTCCAAGCCCATCCAGAAGAAGCCTCGATCGAGAGCGACGTTCACGCCGACACCCACCTGAGCATGAGTATCTTCCTGACCCGGAGCTTCAATGAACTTGAGGTTCAAGGCCGGAACGAGTTCACCGTTGATGGCATCCAGCGTAAAGAATGCACGGGACTTGATGAGCCAAGAGAAATTACCGTCATCAAAGAAGTTGTGGTGTTCCGGACCATACTGGATACGAGCCAAAGCCAAAGAAAATTCCAAATCAAAGTAGTTCGTGAACTGGAAGTTCATACCACCGCCAGCCTGCACTATAGAAGCGTAGGAATCGTCATTGACCTGGTAGTTACCATCTTCGTCCAAATCACCGCCGTCTTGCTGAGCAATATAGACATGCAAGCCCCAAGCGTTGCCGTTCGAAAGCGTACCGCCCAAGAAACCGTCGAAGTTAGTCACAGTTTCAGGAACCTTGGTTGTTTTTCCATTATCGCCAATCACAGCATTCGGCAAATACTGGATAAGGTCAGCATCGATACGGCCAAAGAGACCACCGATAGAAATACGCGGGTCCGGATTGTTATCGCCGCCAATGGCAATGGAGAAAATACCACCGAAGTTCGGATGCTGCGGATCACGGTTTGCGCCCACATCAACACGGTCCGTATAAGGGCCAAATTCACCAATCAAGTAGTTGGAGTAGAGGTTGATGTTAGCCGGGTTATCAAAGATGCTCACATCATCCATGATGTAAGTCGTATTCTTACCCATAGATTCGATACGGGCGAATGTTGCAAACGCAGAACCGACACCAAAAATTCCGATTGCGGTGCCAACTGCAGCTACGGTTTTTAAGTTCATGGAATAACTCCTATTGAAAATTCATTTATAAAGTTAGTTTTATAAAAGAAAAAACGCAACAAAATTTTAACGAAACCCCATTTTTTTTGACATTCTTCTTAATTACATCATAAAAAAAGGCCAGACTTTCGTCTGGTCTTTTTTCAAGCTTTCCAAGTGAATTATTCGGAGAACGTGAACGGAATCGTAACCGTCGTGTTACCGGACTTCACCTTGCTGAAGGTCCAGCGGCTGACGGCGTTCTTGATTTCGCTATCGAATTCGCTGAAACCGGTCGTGGAAGACACAGTGGAAATGCTGATGATTTCGCCACCCGGAGCGATCGTGAATCTCAAGGTAACCTTACCCTGGAATCCCGGTTTCTTCTTCAGGCACTTGTTATAGATGTGGCGAAGACCCGGAGTACGCTGGCGGACAACCTTCATGATGTCTGCTGCGGAACGGGAACCACCACCGGCACCCATGTCGATATCGCGCATAGACGGAGTCTTGATGGAGCCCTTAGCCTTAGTAGCGATACCACCGCCACCACCGCCAAGGAGGCCAGCAAGGCCGTCACCGATACCACCGGAACCACCTTCTGCGTAACCTTCGTTGAAGCCACCATTAGCCTTACCGCGACGGCCACCGAGAACGGTCTTACCCGTAGTCTGGAGACCAGCAACGTCCTTGAGCACCTTATCGATGTCCTTGGTGAACTTCTGGTTCTTCATCAAGTCATAAGCAGCAGCAGAGGCATTCTTGGTCTGTGCAGTGAGGAGCTTGAGCACGCCGCGAGTCTGCGGAGCGTTCGGCTGGCCCTTACCGCGCGGCTTACCACCACCACCAGCTTTCTTACGAGGCTTTTTCGGTTCAGGCTTCTTCTTTTCTTCCTTCTTTTCTTCCTTCTGCTCAATCTGCATGGAAGTAGTAAGGTCCACGGAATCAGCGTTGTCGAATACGACTTCAGCAACGACCTGTTCGTACATGGAAGCCCAAATACACATAGCCAAAGCGATCACAAGAGAGACACCGGCGATTGCGCCCATCTTCTTGTCGGATTCCGGCATGAGCGACGCAATAAACGGATCTATGTTCTTCTTAGCCATTGATTATTCCTCCCCGCCGTTCTTCTGCATCACGGCGAATGCGATGTTCGTGTATCCGGAGAAGCCACAAGTAGCCATGACCTTATACATCGCATCATACGGGATGTTCTTGTCAATCTGAACAATGATGTGACCGGCTTCGTCAGCAGGAAGGCCCATCTTGAGAGCGTGTTCCTGTTCGATTGCGCGACGATCCTTCAAGATTTCGTCCACCTTCGTAACGAGGAGGTCTTCCTGAGCGAGAACGTCAGCGGTCGGCACGACCTTTTCATTGTCAACGATAACGTAGTTAGCATCGACCACGACAGTCAGAGACACTTCCTTCGGCTGAACCTTAGAGGTAGAGATCGGAAGAATCAAGTTTTCTGCCTGGGTCAAGAGCTGACCTTCAGCGTCCATGTTCTTAATCATGAACACCAAGATGATGGTCATCATGTCCATCATGGACGTTAAGGAGAAAGGTACGTCTTCGCTATACTTACGAGATTTTCTAGCCATGATTAACCTCCCAACTTAGCAAGGTTGATCTTGCTGAAACCAGCTTCCTTAGCACGGTCCATGAGCTGGATGATCTTATCGAACTGAGTATCGTCGTTTGCAACGATGATGATGTTATCAACGTCGTCCAAGTCGATGAACTGAGTATGGATAGCGATCAAGTCCTTAGCAATGAGATCGTATGCGGAAAGCGGATAAACCATAGTCTTGTCACCCGGCTTGAGAGTACGGGCAGAGTTCGGCTGAAGCGTTGCGAGAGCCATGCCAGGAGTCGGAGCCTTGAGAGCAGCCGGCTTCTGAAGACCACCTACGCCTTCACCCGGAAGAGACAAGAAGTTGTTAGCGCCATCTACGAAAGCACTGTCAGCGTGAGCTTCTTCAGCACTTCCGTCGTTCTTATAAGCGGCCCAAATGACCTTACCCGGGTCTTCTTCAGATTCCTTCTGAATAGCCCAAAGTTCGATGGTTTCGATTTCATAGAGATACTTCTCTTTATCCATTTCGGAACCATCTTTGCACTTCGGTCCATGTCCACTTTCAACAGCCGACTTCACGTCTTCCATCGCATAGGTAACGAGCTGAGCATCAGACTTGCAACGGAACGTCCACATTTCCTTGAAATAGACGTTCGGCTGGAAACCACCGCGTGCACCGATAACAAGGTAGTTGTTAGCGATAGCGAGTGACAAGTTCAATGCCTGCTCATCAGGTGGAGGCGGCACGTCATTGTCCATGATCATCTGGCTGCGTTCAGGCAGATTCACTTCGACAATGGCAAGTTTGGAGAAAGCAGTCATGGTCAGAAGCATAGGAATCAAGATGGTGAACAAGCCCATCGCCGGAAGCAAATCCGGTTCTTCGACCTTTCCTGGTTTCTTGATTTGTTTTGCCATGTTTTTAAACTCCAGTTAAAATTAAACTCTCTGAATGATTAAGCGAGGGAGTTGATAATCTTGAGGCCCTTTTCTTCCATTTCCTGGATGAGGCGTTCGGAGTTCATGTTGAGAAGACCGACAATAACGAGGAGAGGAACTGCAGAGAGAAGTCCGAGGAGCGTAGTACCCATAGCGATAGCAATACCATCAGCAAGAGCCTTAGCACGTTCAGAAGCCGGCTTGTTAGCAACAGCGTCGAAGGTGTAGATCAGACCGTAAATCGTACCCATAAGTCCGAGCAACGTGGAGATGGAAGCCATAACGGAAATGATGGAGATGTAGCGAGTGAGGCGCGGAGCTTCAGTGAGGAACACAGCGTCAGAAGCAGCAGTCATCATGTCACGAGCCTTGTCAGCATCCTTGCAGTTGAGCTTTGCACCGACGATAGCGTCCATGACCTTAGCGATCGGGAGCTTGGAGCTCTTAGCGAACTGGAGAGCCTGTTCGAGCTGGTTCTGCATAACGAGCTTACCGAAATCAGCCATAAACTTAGCGCGGCCCTTGGAGCTCTTAATCATAATGTAGGTAACACGTTCCAGGGAGAAGCCAAGGCCGATGATGAACACGACCAAGATGATCCACATGAACTGGTAACCATCAGATTCAGGGCTGAAGGATTGAAGCAATTTAGACATTAGAGACTCCTTTAATTGAGTTATTGTTTTTTTGTTGTTTTTGATAATCTTCGTTCATATTTATTTTTTTTTTGAGCATTGTGGGAAATTTTAGTAGTAAAACTTTCTTTACCGCACTCAAATCGCTCTCAAGCCCAATAAAATAGGGGAATCCCATGAACCAGGATTCCCCGTAAAATAGTTTTTACCGCTATTTTTTCTTGCCTTTTTTGGCTTTTTTCTTGGCTTTCTTGGATTCAGCCTTGGCTTTTTTGCCTTTCTTGCCCTTCTTCGGCGTATCTTCAACGGCTTCGTCGTCGCTAGAAGATTCAGAAGTAGATTCAACGCCTCTTTCAGAAGCCGGGATCTGGCTCGGATCAGCCATCCACTGCTTCAGCTTGGCAAGCTCTTCTTCGAGCTTTGTACGATCGTCCTTAGTTTCCTTGACGATGTTGCGGAAGGTGGCAACCTTTTCTTCAAGAGTCATAGCGTCAGACTGTTCGATTTGTTCGATACGAGCCTTCATCTTGAAGTAAGTCGGGTCAGCAAAGAGCGTAGACGGGTCGAACTTTTCAATCTGGGTATTGAGATCTTCGTTGCTTTCGTCCAAAGTTCTCAAGGTTTCGAAGAGCTTCTTCGTCCATTCGTTGTCGATACCGTAGTGAGCAGAAGCCTTGATACCGGTTGCGCACTGCGGGATAGCGAGCTGCTTAGCGGCATCAGAACGGCTGTTCAATTCTTCGCGGTAAGCTTCCAAGTCTTCGTGAGCAGCCATGATAGCGTCATCCTTCACCATGCCCTGGCCCACGTATTCGCGGACGATCAAAGCACTATCCGGAAGCGGAGAGTTGGCGAATGCATCGGCAACTTCGACGAACACAGCGCAGCCCTGGTAGTACATTTCGATGTAGCCCATTTCTGCAGCAATCACGTCCTTGTTGTAGAAGCCCTGGTCACGAGCAAGGTCGATGTTCTTCTGGAAGATCGGACGAGCCTGTTCGTAGTAAGACGGGAGCTGTTGCACGATACCGATACGTTCGGCGAACTTTTCTTCTTCCTTCTTACCGTTGAGCTGCTGTTCACGAATCTTTGCAGCCATCGTCACGAAGAGCATACCCATCTTGTTAGTGGCACGGAAGGTCCACTTTTCAGATGCATAGGCAGCAGACTTGGAGTAGTGACCCATAGCCTTCTGGAGGATTTCGACCAAGCTCTTGATGATCTTAGCCTTTTCCTTTTCCTTACCCTTCAAGACAACCGGAGTCATCTTGTTGTATTCGTATTCACCCATGTAGAAAGCAGCTTCAGCCGGAATAGCAGCGTCTGCGTTCTTGATCTGCAAACCGTACTTGTCGTAAGCTTCAAGAGTCTTCTTGTAAGCGTCAACAGAGTTTTCCATGTCCTTCACATTGCGGTAAGCGCGAGCGATACCGATGTAAGCGGCAATGAGCTTTTCCTTGTCTTCCTGGTACATCTTGATGAAGTTGCGATATTCCTGGATGGCGAGGTCCCACTTCTTAGCGTTAGCGTATGCCATCGGGATAGAGAAGGCAGCGTCAACAGCGTAAGAGCTCTTCGGATAGTCGCGGACGAGGTCCTTGGAGCAGCGGATAGCTTCGTTAGTCATCTTAGCTTCGTCATAACTCAAGCATGCGCTATAGAGGAAGGACGGAGTTTCTTCGTTCTGCGGGTAACGCTTGTAAGCAAGTTCGAAGGTAATAGCGGCCTGCTTCTTGTCCGGGATGGAGTCGTAGGTCTGAGCAGCAAAGCCGATTGCCGGGAAGGCCATAGAATCCTGCGGGAAGTTATCCGTAATGAACAAGAACGTCTTGGCAGCTTGTACCGGCTGCTTGTCCTTCTTGTAGTTGCTTGCAGCACGCAAGATACCCTTAACAGTGAGCGGAGACTTAGCATAGCTCTTCGGGAGGAGCATGAAGGTTTCAGCAGCCTTCTTGTACTGGTTGGTGGCTTCGTAAGCGGCAGCAGCTTCGAAGATTGCCTTGTCAGCAATGTCGATGTTCGGGTAGCGCTTTACGAGGTCCAAGTAAGCCTTGGCGCCAGCTTCATTCTTACCAGCCTTGACAGAAGATTCAGCCTTCTGGAAGAGAACGTAAGCGATAGCCTTTTCGATTTCAGCAGCCATGGAGTCGTTGCGAGTTTCCTTGGCCTTGTACTGCTTGAGGAGCCATTCGAATTCCGTGAGGGATTCATCGAGCTGGTTGGATTCCAAGAGAGACTGAGCAAGCATACGGCTGATGAGCAAAATGTACTGGTGTTTCGGGAAGTCCTTCTTGAGCTTGCGGAGAACGTTCACAGCAACACTGAACTGCTTAGCATCGTAATGAACGATAGCGGCGTTGTATGCAAGTTCTGCAGCTTCCTTATTCTTACCGAACTTAGCCATGTACTTATCGACCTGGTCGAAGTATGCCTTAGTTTCCGGCAAGTTGTAAGCCTGAACAGCATCATCGTTAGCCTTGGACTTGCGAGCATTTTCGCGAGCCTGGTCCATCATGAGAACGGCGTTATAACCAGCTTCATCCTTGGAGAGGAGAGCGGCAGAACCCATTTCGCGACGGCCGTAACGAGTCGTATCGGTATCAACGATCCAGTTGAACATCTTGGCAGCGTTAGCATGCTGGCCCATTTCCTGATAAACGAGAGCGAGGTTGATGTGAACCTTGTATTCGTCCCAAGTCGGTTCCTTGGCATAGCGCTTGAGGAAGGCTTCGTAAGCTTCGATAGCCTTTACATACTGTCTCTTGCCACCTTCGATATCACCTTCCTTGGTGAGCTTAGCAGCCTGAGCGTGATGGTACTGCGGAATGTCGAGCATAGCGCCACGGATAGCAGCTTCAGCATTCTTCACAGATTCCGGATACTTCTGGTTCTTCTTGTACCAAGAAGAATTGCGGTCGTAACGCTTCACCACTTCGTAGCGGTGAGCCTGAGCATCTTCGAACTTCTGCTGAACGATCAAGATTTCGATCATAGCAATATCGGCGAGCGGAGCGTCGATATAGTCCGGGTTGATGTTCATCAAGCGCTTGAAGGACTGGACAGCTTCTTCGTTACGGTCATGGTCCTTGTTCTTCATACCGATACGGTAGTAAACAGAGTCCTTGAACGCAACCTTCTTGTCCTTCAAGAAAGCTTCAGCTTCCTGAACGCCACCACCTTCCAAGTCAGAGAAGGAGGCTGCCATGAAGTCCATAGCTTCAGCGCGCAAGTCGTTCGGATATTTACCCTTGTCAGCACCGACGATGTAGTCGAAGTACTGCTTAGCAGCGATTTCGTATTCAGCAGTGTTGTAGTAAGATTCTGCCAAGTGGTACATGGCAAGTGCAGCTTCCTTACCCGTGAGGTTTTCGAAGCCAGTCACTTTCTTATAAGCAGTGATAGCATCCTTGAACTTACGGTTCATGAAGTGGTATTCTGCAATACGGAGCCATGCCTTCGGCACAAGACCGTTGTCCGGGAAGTCGCGGACGAGCTGCATACGGAGCTTGTATGCCTTGTCGTCTTCGCCGCTAGCTTCCTGCACAGCTGCAGCCTGGTAAATCACGGTCGGAGCCTTAGCTTCCTTCGGATACTTGTCGATGTATTCAAGGAAGTAACCCAAGGACTTCTGGTGATCCGGCTTCGGGAACTGGCCGATGTTAGCGCACTTTGCCGGCTTGTTATCACGGTCAGCGCACCAAGCAACATCTTCTTCGTATTGGGCGTTCTTGTCGAGGAACTGCTTTTCTTCGAGCTGGAACTGATAGTGGCCAAGTTGCTGCAAGGAGCTAGCGCAACGGTTACTAATCTTGCCGGCGCAGCGGTCAACCTGCTTTTGCCACTGTTCAATTGCTTTACGCATGCCATCTTCATCAAGGCCACCAGAACGGCATGCCTGTTCAGCCTGGTTCTTAATCACTCTATAGGAGCTAGCGCACTGATCATAACCAGCATTGCCTTTTCCGATAGACTTGCACTTTGCGTAAAGATTCTTTGCTTCGGTCGTTTTTTCCTTACACGGATCCGATGCAGCAAAAGAAGTTCCAACCATGGAGCATACAATTGCTGAGACGAGCAATAGATTTTTCATCGTTCTCTATCCACCTATGATTTTCTTAAAAATAAAAGTGACGGGCCCAGCTTTATACTGGGTCCGAATTATACTCGATTAGAGGTCGTCTTCCAATTCAACAGGAGGAAGATCCGGTTTCTTTCCACCGCCTGCACCACCAATCTTAGACATGATGGTAGCCTTGGTAAAGCCTGCGTCTTCCAAAATGCGCTTACGATTAGATTCAAAGCGGTCACTCTGGATAGCTCTCTGCATGAACGTTGCGTAATCTTCAATAGCCTGGTTAGCCTTGTTGAATGTCGGACGCAAAGCTTCGCGTTTGCTTTCCACACGCGGAGTCGGCAACTGGCGAGCGAGATCCAAGGCAAGAACCTGAACGGAGTCGAACTGGCTCTGCATGGAATCGTAAGCCTGACGAGCACTGTCGCGAGAAGCAACGGACACAATCGGCTGTTCCGTACGAGATTCAGCCTGGGTCAAAGCGTCAAGAGCGTTCTGGTAGTCTTTCTTCATGAAGTAGCAGTAACCCATAACGAGGTATGCTTCAGACACGAGGAAGGATTCCGGAAGATTGCTGATAATCCACTTGGCCGGCTTGATAGCTTCATCCGGCTTGTTGACCTTGAGGAAGGACCATGCAATACCGAGCATAGCTTCGTCGTACACCGGAGATTGCTTCTGGACCTGGCCATACATCTGAGCAGCTGCTGCGATGTCCGGCTTTTCACCAGAGAAGAAGAGGTGGCCGAGCTTAACTCTTGCAGCGTCCTGAAGGTCGCGTTCAGACTGGTTGGAAACCGGCTGTTCCGTAATATCACGGAAGCAGTTTTCAGCTTCGTCGAACTTGCTCATACGGCTGTGTGCGATACCCATGGTATAGCGAGCGTAGAAGTAGTTGGCGTTACCCGGAAGAATGGAAGCAAGCAGGTCAACAGATTCCTGATAGAGGCCCTGTTCGAACTTGATCTGGCCAGCAACGTAGTCAGCGTCAGCCTTCACGTCACTTTCACCGAACTTCTGAGCAATATTCTGGTACTTGTTCAAAGCTTCCGTGTACTTGCCTTCCTTATAGTCGATGTTCATCAACTGGAAGTGATACTTGGCGCGTTGGTCACTCTGCGGATAGCGCTTGATAGCGTCTTCGTAGACGTTCTTAGCAGCCTTGTGCATACGGAGGTTTTCGAAAGACTTTGCCTTGTAGAAAGCAGCCTGGTCAACAAGGTGGAATGCCGGGTACTTGGTCTGAACCTTACCGAAGGCATAAGCAGCTTCGAGGAACTGACGGTTCAAGTACAGACGCATTGCAGCACGGTAGTCGTTTTCAGGTTCGATCTTCAAACGGCGATAACGTTCTTCACCAATCTTCTCTTCACGGGTATCACCGAAGCGAGAAGTCAGCTTGACAGCCCACACAAAGCCACGGTTCTTCTTAGCCCAGAGGTCGTCGTGAGACATTTCGAGGTCAAGAGCGAGGTAACGGAAGATGCTGACATCCTTAACGTTAACCGTAGCACCGATAACCGGGTAGCCTTCCTTAGTAAAGCGGCCACGGACACCGAGGTGAGAAGAAAGATAATAGGTCAAGGAGAAGCTCATTTCGAGGTTGCAGCCCTTACCACCTTCCTTAGAATCGTGGATAAGGTCAATCACGGAGAGTTCGGCCTTGAATTCGAGAAGACGGTTGAATCCGCGATAGAACAAAGAGAGGTTCAAGTTCGTCGGAATCTTGTAAGCATCGGCAGCGCCCATGAACACGAACTTGAAGCTACCGTCACCATCAGCTTCGCTGACAGCCGGAGCAAGGAGGTTCTGCACGGCAACGCCAATGAGCAAGTAACCATACTTCGAAGAAGCGAGCGGGTTCCAGCTCAAACCTACGTCGGCACCAATCGTGAGCTGCTTGAGTTCATCAAACTGGTTGATGTACAAGACAGAGAGGTCAACACCGAGAGAGAGCAAGTGGAAGAGTCTATAAGCGTAACCGAACTGAACGGCAATTTCGCTATAGGATTCGCCACCTTCGATGGAAGCACCGTTTTCGAAAAGGGAGAAGCCCAAAGTGTGCTTGTAGTCAATCGGGTATGTCAAGCTGACATATTCCTGGCTAGCTTCGCCACTAATGGTGCTAAAGAAAGCAGCACTGAATTCGAGCTGATCAGTTTCAGAAATACCAGCCGGGTTCACATACATCGCGGTGTTACCACCATATTCGGCAAACCAGTCATTCTGCTGATACTTATTCGGCGTGTAGGTTGCCTCTGCAAACAAAGAAGTGCTGGCTACGGCAAGTCCGAGAGCGGACGTCTTGATGAAACTAGTACGCAACATCACCTACTCCTTTACTTAATATCCGTGCGGATGAACTCAATACGACGGTTCTGCGCACGTCCTTCAGGTGTTTTGTTGGATGCAACAGGCTTAGTATCGCCCAAGCCCTTTGTAGTCATACGGCTTTCGGCAATGCCTTTTTCGACAAGGAAGTTCTTCACAGAGTTCGCACGATCTGCGGAGAGAGTCATGTTCTTGTCCTTGTTACCGATGTTATCGGTATGGCCCACAATTTCGAAAGTAGCTTCCGGGAAGGTTTCCATGATATCGACAACCTTCATCAAGGAGATGTAGGAGTCCTGAGTGATGGTAGCCTTACCAGATTCAAAGTTCACACCTTCAAGAACGAAGACTTTCTTCGGCGGCTGCGGAACTTCATCCGGGCAACCATCGTCGTCCTTGTAGTTGTTCAAAGATTCAGACTGTTCCGGGCAGAGGTCCACACCCTTACAGATGTGAGCGAACTGAGGGAGCAAGCCCTTAGCTTCAACCCACGGGTCGCAGAGACCGTCGCGGTCGTTGTCCGGATCCGGGCAACCATCGTCGTCCTGGAAACCGTCGAAGTCTTCAGCTTCTTCCGGGCAGTTATCAAAGCCCGTGCAAGTGCCGGCGTACTTTTCGGAGAGACCTTCTTCAGAAACCCACGGATCGCAGAGACCATCACCATCGGTATCCGGATTACGTGTTTCTTCGACAGCTTCTTCTTCCTTGACGACGTCAGTTGCAGTAAGACCGATATCCAACTTGCCCTTACCGCGCTTGAGCATCGGGGAAGTGGACTGGCAGAAGAAGTTCGGATTTCCGAGAGACGGATTGTTGAACTTCGGGTCCAAAGAAACGTTCGTGCGGTTCACCTTGATGAACTGGTTGAACGGATAGTAGTTCTTGTAGATGTTGTTGTATTCCACCTTCGTCTGACCGGCAGCCGGGTCAGCAAACACACCGTAGTAGTGGTTTTCCATGAAGATGTTGTTACGGGCGACCAAGTTGGTCGGGCCCTTCAAAGCAAGACCAGAGTAGCCATTGCGGAGCACGACGTTCTGTTCGATGTAAGCATCGAGAGACTTAGCACCCCAAGCAAGAATACCAGACCAGCGGTTGCCATAGACCACGTTGTTGCGGAGCCAAGGCAGAGAAATAAAAGCACCGATACCCGTTGCATGGTTATCGATCACATAGCAATGATGAATGTAAGGGGCTGCGTTTTCGCAAAGGATACCTTCAAGACCGTTCCTCACCGTGAAGTGCGACATTTCGGCGCCTGAAGTACCCATGACGGTCGGACCACGGCGGCCACCATCGATAATGGTAGACAATGGGTCCTCGCCCTTAAGAACAACACCCATGATCAAGGTGATGTTTTCATTATAAACACCGCGTTTGACAAGGATTGTATCCCCGGCATCCGCATTTCCGAGAGCATCTGCAATCTTTGCGAAATCGCCAGGCACGTTGATATTCTTTGCCATGGCGGTTCCAGAAAGAAGCATCGCCCCGGCCGTAATTAAGACCAGTTTCTTTAGGGTCATACTGCTACGTTTCTCCAATCATAGAACACTTAAATTCGTTAAACATACGCTTGCCAGTTTGGCAAACACAAAACCCATGTGGGAATATACCTTCATAAATGGCTTTAGTCAAATACTTTTCGTCAAAAATGCCATTTTTCGTGTAAAAATTACACAGGTATAGCCATTTGGGGATAACTTATCTGTCAATCCTCACTCGGAAGATCGTCCTTCTCCTCCTCCTTCTTTGCACCTTGAATTGAAACACGGATCTCTTGGCAGGTCTTTTTGATATTCTGCAAGACCTTGCGAGCGCGCGTGCCCGCAGACTTGTTGCCGCGTTCGAACTTCTCGTATTCGCGTTTGAAATTTTCAATTTCTAGTTCAAGATCGTTTACTAAACTCATAAGCAAACTCCAAAAAAAGATGCTTTTTGGAAAATAAATTAAAGTTTTTGCTAAAAATTCGCTGTTTTGCAAAATTACGTTTACGTTTACAAACTATTACATAGGTTTTGGATAATTCAACAACTTATTAACAATGTGATAACCGCCACAGATTTTCTAGAGCCCTCCAACCAGCGTCGCCAACATTTTCTGAAAAATCATTGACGAACATTGCAATGTGCGACTTGATGACTTCTTCGTCATCGATTTGCGCTTTTTCGACGATAAAGGGCGTCACCGGGTTCTTTCTTTGGCGGGCCATTTGCAAACTGCGGCGGATTTCGCGCTCGACCGCTTCGATTTCGGCAAAGCCAAGTTCCTTTTTGGCAACCGCAATCCCGAGAGGAATCGGGGAACCGGTTTCTTGCTCCCAGAAGGCACCCAAGTCTTGCAAAAGATGGAGACCATCACGTTTCCACGTAAAACGATGCTCGTGGATGGTAACGCCCTGGGGGGCGCTCTTGTTCAGGAGTCGCTGATAAACCTCGTTAAAGAGCGCGTAATCGAGTTTTGGAGCGTTTTTGAACTTGTGGGAGTACCAGAACTTGAAAAGGAGCGCTGCGGTCGTATTTGCGCCCGGAAGGGTCGTCGAGAGCTCGGAATCGAACGTATTTGCCGAGGAAGAGAGCAAAAGCGGGCCACAGCCGTACCCGATAGCACCACCGCAACCGAGACAGCGATATGCTTCTCGGATTTGCGGATAGACCTGCGCACTGATTTTTGCCACGTCAAGTTCGCCGCGCAAGACCATTTCGTTGAGCGTCTGAACGTCGGCATACGTCACTTTCCATTCAAACGGAGAATTTTCGAGTCCGTGGACCAAGGCTTCGTAAATGAAGGTGTCGTTAGGGCAAGTGGAGATACCGAGAGATAATTGCATAGGGGTATGAGGTCGCGCCTACGGCGCTTTGAGGTATGGGGTCGGGCCTACGGCCCTCTGAGGTTAAGCAATTAGAAATTAGCAAAAAAGCCCGAAGCGAAGCGAGCCCGAAGGGGCTTTAGCCCCGAGCTCATAGCTCATTGCCTCAAAGCGAGTTTACGAGCGATTGCAATGCGGCAAGGGCATCCTTGATCCGCCAGGTGGATTTGTCGCGGTCGGTCGCAAGATTACTCACCGCTCGGATTTCGTAGCAGGGCATGCCGAATGCAGCGCAAATCGAGAAGCAGGCAGCCCCTTCCATAGACTCGACATCAACATCGAAATTTTGGACACGTTCTGCGGCCATAGCGGCTGTTCCCGTGCAACAGTTGACAGTAAGCCCCGCAACCGATTTTAAGCCCGTAAGCCACGCAGGAACGCCACGAAGCGGAGACGACTCGTAGACCTGCGCAGAAGCAGGCGAAGAAACTGCCGAATTTTCCGCGCCCCCTTTGCAAACTTTGTGCCACGGCGTAAACGAACCATCGCGCTCGACAACGCCCAAATCCCCGACCCTTTCGGAATCGACACGAACAACATCGCCGATGTTCAATCCGCAGCCCGGATAGGCGCCACAAATCCCCGTAAGCACCACATGCGTAAACGGGCCTTCAACCGAAAAGCGGGAAAGCAGAATAGATAAATTTGTTGCAAATTCAAGAAGCCCAACGCCGAGAACTACAGCAAAACCGCGCCCTTCGGGCAGTTCGACAATTTCGCCTTTGCGAATATCTTTTCGAACAAATGCATTACATTCAGGAAAGACGCCAAAGAATTCCAAGTTTGACGCAAAGGCAAACAAAGGAACAAAGTCGTTTTCCATAGCAGAGCCCTTACTCTAAGCGTTCGACCTTTGTGGCAAGTTCGTTTTCGAATTCAGCAACGCGGTCCAGGCTCAAGTTCCACGGGCGTTCGACTTCGCAGCGAGCGCTTGCAACAGCCGTTGCCTTAGCCAAACAATTTTCAAAGCTCAAGTTTTGTTCGAAAGCATAAAGCCAGCCAGCAAAGAACGAGTCTCCAGCGCCAATATCGTTTTTTACCGTGATTGTAGGCGGCTGGAGCTGGATGCCCTGGAACTTTTTTTCCATGAGGCGGAATGCACGAACCGGAGAATCTTCCTCGGTCACGACAAGGTTCTTGATCGGAAGGCGTTCGAGAACAGCCGTTGCCGTCATCTTCCAGAACTGCGGACTCGACTTGACCAACGGAATGCTCAAGCGTTCGAGTAACTTGCAGTATTCCTGCATATTGATTTTCAAAAGATCAACCCCTTTTACAAGGAGGTCATCAATTCCATCAATAGCATCCACAAAGATGTGCTTGCCGCTAAAGTCAAGGTCATTGAACATCTTGGCGTTAAAGCCTTGCGGGAACGTTCCGCAAAGAGCTACATACTGTGTGGAATCCCAATGGTCGTTTAGCGTTTGTGTAAAATCATCGTTCTCGGAATCGGCAAGCATCGGAGACGGTTCGACAAGTTCTGTCGTATCGCCATTGCAGGCAATCGTCGTGCAGATGCGCGTATTTTCGCGAATCCAAATCGGAACTTGCTGAATGCCACAAGACGAAAGTTCGTCAAAAATTTTCTCGCCATGCCCAGTACCCAAGAAATGCATCAAGCGAGGAGAGCCCCCCAAAAGCTGCAACACACGGCAGCAGTTGATGCCCTTGCCCGAAGCATATTCCTTGACCTTGGAGATGCGGTGCACTTCGCCTGGAGTAAACTTATCCAGAAAGAACACCCTCTGCCAAGCAGGATTGAGACCGAGAACTAAGATTTCCCTTGACATTGCTTACCTTAGAAGTTCACCTTAAAGAACTTGCGCTTGCCCACCTGAACGACGAGCTGATCACCGCCCTTGATTTCAATCTGGGCTTGCGGGTCTGCAAGCTTTTCGCCACCAATCTTAACGCCACCGTTCTGCACCATGCGGCGAGCTTCGCCCTTGGAAGCAAAAGCCTTGATGTTCACGAGGAGGTCAAGAGCGCCATAAGAGCCTGCATCGACAGAGCATTCGGCAGCATCGCTCGGGATGGCGTTACCGCTGTGGATTTCGCGTTCCTTAGCGGCAGCGGCTTCGGCAGCTTCGGCACCGTAGTACTGCGTCACGATGTCGATAGCGAGGCGGTGCTTAGCATCGTTCGGGTTCATCTTGCCGGCAGCAATGTCAGCCATCATCTGCTTGACTTCTTCGAGCGGGATGTTGGTCAAAAGTTCGAACCAGTTCTCGACAATGTTGTCGGAGAGGCTGTAAATCTTGTGGTACATCACGTCGGCAGGCTCATTAAGACCAACGTAGTTGCCAATGGACTTACTCATCTTGACCTTGCCATCTGTACCGAGGAGAATCGGCATGAAGAGACCAATCTGCGGTTCCATGCCTTCGAAAAGCTGGAGGTCGCGACCACGGAGCACGTTGAACTTCTGGTCCGTGCCACCGAGTTCCACATCGCTCTTGATGGCGACAGAATCGTAGCCCTGCATCATCGGGTACATGAATTCGTGGAGGCTGATCGGCGTGTTGGCGGCGTAGCGGTTGTGGAAGTCTTCGCGTTCGAGCATCTGGGCGACAGTGAACTGGCCCATGAGTTCCGTGACCTTGCTGAACGGAAGCTTGGAGAACCATTCGCCGTTGTAATGGATTTCGACCTGATCGCGGCGGACGACCTTGAAGAACTGTTCCTGATATTCCTTTGCGTTTTCGAGCACCTGTTCGTGCGTAAGGCGCGGACGAGCCTTGTTGCGGCCGCTGGGGTCACCAATCTGAGCCGTGTAGTCGCCCACAATGAGCACAACAGTATGGCCGAGATCCTGGAACTGGCGGAGCTTGCGCATCACGACCGTATGGCCAAAATGGACATCCGGAGCCGTCGGGTCCACACCCATCTTGATACGGAGTGGAACGCCGGTGTCGTAAGACTTCTGGAGTTTCTTTTCGAGTTCATCTTGCGGCACAATGTCGGTAACGCCGCGCATCAAAATTTCAAGCTGTTCTTTTACAGGACGGAATTGCATTTTTAGTTACTAGTTAATAGTTATTAGTTAATAGTTAATTTACGAGGTAAAGATAGTAATTAGTAGGAAATTAGAAGTTGGAAGTTGGAAGTTGATAGCAGGCTGCAGGCGGTAAAACGGGGAAACCTAGGCCATCCGCGCAAAATTATTTTTGTTTTTTAGATTGTCGTTGCAAAATATACTTTGTCAAAAAGTTGTAAAACTGTTCTGTTTTGGAATTGTCCTGCTTGTTACGGCGGAGCGAAATCACGATATCGCGCTTAAAATCCGTGTCGGTAATTTCAAGAAGACGGACGCGCTTGTGGTCCATTTTGCCCCACGAAAGTTCTGGCCAAAAACCGACGCCAATGCCAGCAGCGATGGCTTCTTTAACAACGGCCGTATTATCGCTTTCAAAAGTCACATTCGTATGGAAACCAATGCTATCACAAAGTTCGTTACAGATTGTGCGGTACTGTTTTGAACCGTAAAGGCGTATAAATTTTTCGTCTTTCAAATCGAACAGCGAAATGGAATCCATTTTTTTGTACTGCGCTGTATTCGGAACCGCTAGATAAATTTTTTCGGAATGGACAAAAGTTTCATCGCTTTCTGTATTGTCGAGTTCCGGTCTGTAAATGGCATAAGTGCGCACGCAGATATCAAAGACGCTCGTTTCTTCGTTCTGCACAATATCCACGTCGATATCAGAATTACTTCGTCTGTACTCAATCACAGCACCTGTAATGAGTGTAGATGCCGCAAGAACGTTCAGCTTGATGTTGTTATTCTGCTTGTCCGCGGTCTCTTTTAAAAGTCCTGGAAGCGCCATCATGTTTTCGTAGAGTGGCTGCAATTTTTCGTAAAAGAACTTTCCGCTATCGGTGAGTTTGATGTTACGCCCGGAATTTTTGAACAGTGAAACTCCTAGTTCATCTTCGAGCTTGTGGATAGCTTGCGTGAGCGCCGGCTGGACGATGCAGAGGTTCTTTGCACTTTGCGTTACATGCTCCGTGCGCGCCACCTCCAAAAAATATTTGAGCTGAGTGAGTTCCATGTGTGCAATTATAGCAAATGAGCGTTGAGCACGCTCGTAAACTCGCTATGAGGTCGCTACGCTTTGAGGATTCAGGTATCAGGGGACAGGTTTCAGGCGTCAGGTGTTAGACTTTAGGTCGTTTTTTCTAATGTCACTGGATCCTTCCCCTATCATGCTACGCATTCCTGGGTCAGGATGACGCATGACTGCGACACAGCCTACTTCCTACCGTCTACTTCCTACTATTTACTAAAGGCGGCGAGGTCGATGCCGAGTTGTTTGATTTTGTAAGTGAGAATGCGCGGGGTGGTCGAAAGGCTACGGGCGGCAGCGGCCATTTTGCCCTTGCTGCTCTTGAGCGCATCGCAAATGATGTCGCGTTCGTACGCCTCCACCATCAGCTTGAGGTTTCCGCTCACGGGTGTTCCGCTCGTTTCGTCCGTCTGGATGGTCGGCGGAAAATGATGCGGATAGATGACGTCTTCTTCGGTCAACAAGACCGCACGTTCAATGGCGTTTTCAAGTTCGCGAACATTGCCAGGCCACGGATAGCTCATGAGCATTTCGATTGTACCGCGAGCAAGACGACGAACATTCTTGCCAACCAATCGGCAGTAATGTTCAACAAAGTAATCCGCTAAGAGTACAATGTCGGTGCGGCGCTTGCGAAGAGGCGGAACATAAATCGGAACAATGTGGAGCTGGTAATACAAGTCTTCGCGGAAAGTTCCATCAGAAACCATCTGCAACAAGTTCTTGGTCGTCGCGCAGATTACGCGCACGTTCACTTTTTTCGGGAAGCGAGCGCCCACGCGTTCCATTTCGCCTTGCTGCAAAAGTCGGAGCAACTTTATCTGCAAGTTCGGGGTAAGTTCTGCGACTTCATCAAGGAATAGCGTGCCGCCTTCGGCTTGTTCCACGCGGCCCGGCGCCTCGTTGACGACGCCAACCAAGGCGCCCTTTTCGCTACCGAAAAGTTCCCGGTCCAATACGGACTCCGGGAGGGCCGCGCAATGCACTCGCACGAACGGCCCTAAATTACGGTCAGAACGGAAATGAATAGCTTCTGCCACAAGTCCCTTGCCTGTCCCCACTTCGCCCACAATTAGCGCAGGAAGCGGGCTTCGAGCCACCTGGTCGATTTGCGTGTAAACCTGTTGCATTTCAGGCGTTTTACCGATGATATTGTCCGGCTGGAAACGCGCCTTAAGCTCCATCGCCATGCGTTCGTTTTCGGCCTTGAGGATTTCGTTTTCTTCTCGGGCCTGGCGGCGGAGTTTCACTGCAGTCGCAAGCATCTGCGCGATGATTTCGAGCAAATGAATTTGGTCGTTGAGGTTTGCCTCGTCGGGATTGTGTTCGTCTGCACTCAAGGCGCCAACGACTTCCTGTTCCATGATAATCGGGACGCAAAGGAACGCCTTGTCTTCGGTCTTACCACGGCCCGTACGGTCCAAGAAATCCGGGTCTTTTGCAACAGACGGGATGATAATGGGCTTACCCGTTTCGACGACGCGGCCGGTAATACCTTCACCCACCTTATAGCGCCCCTTGCTCGCCTGACGGCTGCTCAGGCCTTCAGCAATTTCAATGGAGATTTCGCCCGTGTGACGGTTGTACAAAGTGAGAGTCGCGTGCTCGACACCCATCACCGATTCGACGGTCTGCAATACGGGGTGCGCAACCGTCTCAAAATCAAGACTCTGGTTCAAAATGGAGCTGATCTTGTAGAGCAGCTCCAGTTCTTGTATTCGTCTTTCTTCACCAGAAGTCATTGATTTTTTTCAGTAAATACGTTTTGAGTAAACGGATTAATGGTTAAAAACCTTGTTTAAATCTACTTTTTCATCCCATTTTTTACAAGATTCTTTTTCCACTCGCAAATCGCTAATTTCACATTCAATAGCCTTTTTACCCCTTTCGGAATATATGGTATATGTCCCATTATATCTAGAAGCACCATCAGTATCATTTAAAAATTCACCTCGATATTCGGACATGACTTGACCATCATCATAATATTCTAATTCATACTTTTTTTCAACATCCATGTCATAAATAATTTTGTCACCAATACGACGCATCAGCCTCGTGACGCGTCCATCAATGTACCATAAATCATAAACAGCTTTCAGTTTTTCACGCAAAGAATCATCTTTTTCTCCACCATAATTCACATGCACCAAATAAACCGTGGCATTTTCGTCATCATCCTTTTTCATGACGGCATCCATAATAAAGCCTTCAACCAAATTAAACTTCAGATATTTTTTGTAATCAAATTCATCTTTCTGAATAAATTCTAAAAGAAAATCTCGTACCGCAGGATGTGTTTTCTCTTGAATTTGTTCAATGGTCATTCCACCTGCGCCAACATTGTAAACTGTATCAAGCCCTATATTTTTTTTGTAGGCGTCAGAAAGAGATGGCGCAAACGTCGTTTTTTCCAACGAATTCATGCGATAAGCCAAGCCCAAGCAACCAGTCAACTGAATGGCGAACACAACCAACATGAAAAAAGATAATTTGCGCATAAAGCAAACCTTTGGATATTTCAATGAATTACAACAAATGATTGATGAAGGAAATATAATTTTTTAGAACCGTATAAAACGGAGATGCCCGCACGGAGGCGGGCATGACAGCGAGGCGTTGCGGGGCCGACGTCTGAGGCCACGCTAGAAGGGGTGACGAGTCACGAAGTACGAGTCAGGGGACAACGTTCCCCTCCTACTTTCTACCGCCTACTTCCGACTATTTCAATGCTTCTTGAACGAGAGCGGATGCGCGCTTGGAATCAAAGCGGCCCTTGACCTTCGGGGAGAGTTCCTTCATGATCTTTCCCATGTCCTTGGGAGAAGAGGCGCCCGTTGCAGCCTTGATTTCGGCAATGAGGGCCTTGACTTCTTCTTCGCTCATTTCGGCAGGCATGTACTTGCGGTACAAGGCGATGCAAGCTTCTTCTTCAGGAATCTTGTCCAAGAGACCGCCCTTCTTGAGGATTTCGATGGCTTCCTGCTTCTGTTTTACGCTCTTGGCAAGAACGTCAATGCACATGGCATCCGTAATGGTATCCATGATTTGAGCCGGAGCGGCACCAGCCTTCATAGCTTCGTTCTTGATATCAGAATGGAGCGTACGGAGCGTTCCGAGTGTTGCGGCATCGTGAGCCTTCATGGCGGTCTTGATGTCGTCAAGAATCTGAGTAAGCAAAGCACAACTCATATTGACCCCGAGCGATTAGAAACGCCTCGCCCAAGCGATGAAGTTTTATAAAACACCTAACGAGTCATCAGCCACTGCTGACAACTCATTAAAGCTTAGCAAATTATCCGACTAATGAATCGAATTAGTAGAGACGCTTGCGGTTCTGGTCAGCAATCTCTTTGAGACGCTTGCGACGAGCAGCCGTTTCAATACGCTTCTTTTCTTCGGAGGGCTTTTCGAAACGCTGACGCTTCTTGACGTCGGAAATGATACCATTCTTTTCGCAAGACTTGGTGAAACGCTTGAGAGCGCGTTCGAAAGGTTCGTTGGACTTAACAATAACGCCGATCACGATAATCCTTTGGTTAAAAATTCAATTTTTTGATAGCCAAATATACCTAAATATTTAAAATCTGTCAAGGGTAACATTTTGCAAGCACTTTCTGCAAGTGCTTTTCCGCTTAAAGAGCATCACCCCCTTTATATTCCATAGCGAGCATGGTAATGTCGTCGAACTGCGAAGTATTTTTCGTAAACGCATCGATTTGACGTTTAACAAAGCGGCAAGTTTCTTCCGTCCCCTTACCACCGCCCTGAGCCAGCGCCTCAAGCAGCCGGTCGTTACCAAACAGCTCTTCGTGCTCGTTCGTCGCTTCCGTTACGCCGTCCGTATAGAGGAACAGCGTATCACCCGGCGCAAGGTCGAGCGTTTGCAACTTGTACCGCGAGTTCTCCATCGCCGCAAGAACAATCCCCGCCTTACTCTTCGCAAACCCAACCGAGCCATCCTTGTGCCGGATTACAGGCGGATTGTGCCCTGCCGAAGCAAATTCCACATGCCCCGTTTTCAAGTCGATAAAGCCCATCCACACCGTCACAAACATATTGGCGCGGTTACGTCTGGCAAGCTCATAATTTGACTTTTCCAAAGTTTCCACCACAGATTTCAAGTTCTGCGCCATGGTCCGCAGCACAATTCGAGAAACCATCATAAACAACGCCGCAGGCACACCCTTTCCAGAAACATCGCCCACGACCACACACAAGCGTCCATCGTCCAGCTTGAAGAAATCGTAGAAATCACCGCCAACTTCCTTCGCCGGAAGCATGAACGGAGTCAGCTCATGATAAGCATCTTCCGAGCCCTCTTCTTTTTCGTCCATCGAGAGGAACCCGAGCTGGATGTCCTTTGCAAAATCGAGCTCGCTTTCGATGCGGTCCAGGTCCTTTTGCTTTTCCATGTGTTCCTTGAGCGATGTGCGCATGTTCAAGAACGCCCACGCAAATTGCGCAATTTCATCACGCCCAGAAAGATGCGGGATCGCCACGTCAAAGTCGCCTTGCCCCAATTTTCTTGCAGCAACGGCAAGTTCTTTAAGCGGACGTGACACCCTGGACGAGATAAAGAATATCAAGACAAGCATAATAACATAACCAGCAACGCTCATCCACGCAAACATTTTTTCCAAGGAACGCTGGCTTTCCATGAATTCATGCGCGGGCCACACGATCATGAACGTCCAGCCGTTGGATTCCATCGCCTTGAAGTAAATGACGGCTTCATCGCCATCGGGCGTTGTTCCCATGAAGAGTCCCTTTTTCATGCTATGCACGGTTTTTTCGAACTCCGAGATGGTCTGCACCCCCATCCCCCAAGAGAGGTTAGAAAAGTTTTCCTTGAAAACAACTTCGTTCCTGGGGTGAGCAATTACAGTATTGTTTGCAGACAAAATGACAACGTAGCCCGAATCCGATACGGGAATCGAAGCGACAGTCTCCTTGAGAAAAGCTATCGACATATCCACGCAAAGAACACCCGCAAAAACGGTATTCCCATATTCATCCTTCTGGAAAATCGGAGCAGTGTAAATGGCAATTGGCTCCTTGATAAAGTCTCCGACAAACGGTTCCTGCCAGAGCCCTTTCTGCAAATTCTTCGTGCTCTTGTACCAAGTCTTTTCAAGATAGTCGCTACCCTTAATCAGCTTGATTTCGGCACCCGAATATTGAGCAAGACGCATTATTTCCTGATGCCACTTGGACTTTGGAGCCATCCCCGGTTCGTACGCGACAACAACAGCCAGCACCTGCGGAAGCGTTTGCCGCGCATCAAAAACCGCCTGGGTCAAAAAATCATCCAGATCCTTACCCGACAGCATTTCCTTGCCAAGGACTTCGGCATATTCATCGCCGAGCCTTTTTCCTTTTTCAAACAGCTTTTCAATAATGGCAACGTTAGAAAGGCTAATCTCTTCGCCCTTTTCCGTAAGTAGCGTCGAAAGTTTGCTCTGCACTTGGAAACTGAGAACCCCGAACAGCACCGCAAACACGATGCTGAATCCAACAAGGGTCATCATGGACTGTTTAAACGCCAGTCCGTGCACATTAAAGCCCATAAAAACCTTTTCTTTTTACTACAAAAATCGTTTTTACTACAAATAGAAATAAATCAACAACCTGTCAAAGCAAAATATCCTGATTTTCCATGTTTTGGGGCATAATTTCACGACCATTCAAGACAAATCCCCCCAAAAGAGACAATAAACCCCATAAGCAAGCAGCGCCAAAGCGCCCCCTAAAGGGGCCGCCAGCGGCATACCGAAGCCTCGAATAACGCACACATTGTTAGTAAAGTAATGTTTACAAAATATTATTTTATTACATATCACTCATTTATTTACAATTTTACACACAACAGTTTATATTCAGTCTATCATTTTGTTGTTCAAAATGGTATAATAAAATAAAAACAGGAAAAAACACACATTATTACCAAAGGGGTAAATAAATGAATACCAATATTCTATTGGCATTTTCGCTTGCTGCTGTTGCGTCAGTTCAGGCGGGAACCGAAGAAAACTATCTAGACCGATTGTCACCCAAGGCAAGAGAATTTGTCGAAAAGTACAATGCGGAAAAGTCAGCCAAAAAGGCAAATGGCAACATACAAACAAAAAAAGTCGTCCTCAAGAACGACGTTCTTGGCAGAAAACTAAAGAAAGGTCAAGTCAAGGATTCCACAGTTTACCTCGTCAAGGATGAAGCTGAACCGAAAATGGAAGTCATCGTGAACGACTTGACCGTGGAAGATTCAGACATAGAGCCACTGGGCCCTGTCCACTATTCCTACAACGACGAAACCAAGAAAGAAGCCTTTTGGTTGAACGGAAAGCAAATTGACAAAGCATCTTTCTTGAAAAAAACAGAAGACTGGGAAAATCGCCGCATCAAGAAGATAAAGCCGCTCAAGAAGCCGTACAAGGCTCTTTTGACGCCTTCCGAAATGGTAGCAAAGCTGCAATCTTCGGAAGACCTCTATATTGAAGACGAAAAGCCTGTAGCAGAGCCTAACTATTATTCGGGATCATTAAGCACCCGCGGTTACGGCACCTACACAGTCTATTATGCAACACGTGACGAAGCGCTCCAAACATCACAGCTCAAAAGAGCTCATAACGATGGATACAAAGGAAACGACATCGGCATTTATTTTATGGAACTTGGCTGTGCCAATTCGTCGCAAATTCCGTACCGCTCCAGATACACATCCAAGAATTGCGGCGGCAAGACCGACCTTCACGCCACTGGAGTAACCGACGTACTTCAGCTATTTGCACCGTCCGCCACAGTCTACGGCTACGATTCCGACCATATTTCCTCAACAGGAGGCCCCGACAATCCAATGTCGTCCTCGTTCAGCCCGAAGATTTACATCGGGACTGTATCCCTCGGTTATGCTTACGACAACAAATACACCAACAAATACGAAAGCGTCGATGCCGCATTCGACAACTACATCTACAACACCGGCGTTACAGCGTTTATCAATGCTGGAAACCTTCAGAACGACGCTGACAGGCAACCGAAGGCCACAATCCACTCCCCCGGTAAAGCAGCTAACGCCATTACCGTCGGTGCCGCGGACCCATATTTGCAATACAGTCCGACAGGATCGCTCGGTTACAACTACCTGCAATACAGCTGCCACATAAATCCTGAAACCGGAGCTCCAAAGCCAGAAATCATGAACTTGGCCGGTTTCTACGACGCCGTATTCCCATCTGAATACGGTCATACGTTCAACGGAACGAGTTCTTCCACGCCGTTCTCTGCCGCCATGGCTGCAGTCTTAATGAGCAAGAGCTCATTCATTAAAGGACATCCCGAAGTGGTCAAGCCCATATTCCTGACATCGACAGCGGGCCACGTCTTCAACAATAGAGATACCGATGGCGGTGCTGCACCGGGCATTCCGTCATTCGATCTCATGGCATACAGCAAGAGCTATTCTGGCTACTGGCCCAAAGGCAATGATCAGACCTTATTCAAGGACGGCAACGGAAATAGCAAAAATCTGGAAGTCACCCTCAACAACCTCGTGGCCGGGGAAAAATACAAGTTGGCAGTTGCTTACTTAACGAAGGGCAGCACAGTCAAAAAGTTAAAAAAGCTGCCGCTAAACTGGAACGTCTCCGTATATCAAAACGGCAAGTCCATCAGCAGTTACACAGCCAACAACAACAATCAGCAATATATCATGCAAACATTCACGGTACCGAAATCGGGAAGCGTCACGATCCGCATCAAGCGTAATTCCAACGCCGCTCCGGATGACAAGATTGCTATCGGTTACCATATGGTGAAGGTACCCTAACGCGACTAGATCTATAGAGTCTTTTTCATTCTAACTCACTAAGCCCCGGAAGAAATTCCGGGGCTTTCCCGCATACCGCAAATCAAACGGCATATCTATATCTTGGAATCAACAAGCAAGCAACAACAGCTCATCTTCATAAACATTTGAGCACTAAATATATCTAAAAAATTAAAAATTCCTCGTATTTTTTTGTAAAATTTCAACTTTTTTCACAAAAATAAATCTTCATAACTTGCGAAGTATCAAAGAGTTATGTATATTCTTTGTAAGATTATTCCAATTTGCCGGAGAAAATTTTTCAATGTGGAGTTCACCCATGAAACTGCAATCGGTATCTTTACTCGGGGCAATTACCCTTTCCTGCGCCTTGCTTTCCGCCTGCGGTAGCAAGGAAGAACAACCTGCGCCTCAGGCACAGGCCAAACCCGTTGCCGAAGCCCCTGTTCCAGCCCCAAAACCGGCTCCAGCACCGGAACCAGTACAAGAAGAACCGGCATTGGTCCCCATTCAATCCCTTTCAGAAGCTGACGACAAGCCCTCTCTCGTCGAGAGCCGTAACTTTGCTTCTTCCGGTGCAAGTGTCGAACAGGAATCTTCGGGTCCGTTCGTAATCCAGGTGAGCATCCAGCCTTCTAGAAGAGCCGCAAACAGCGTTGTAAGCAAGCTCTCCGACCAGGGCATCAAGGCATACGTTGCCGAAGTCGAAAATCCGGGTGAACTCGAAGGCACATTCTACCGCGTACGCGTTGGATACTTCTCCTCTATCGCAAACGCACAGCAATTCGGCAAGGAAGTTCTCGCACCGCAGGGATACGCCGGTTGGGTGGACAACCGCAAGAACGACCGCATTGGCCAGCCCAGCGCTAGCGAAGACATGTAGTTTTTACAATAGCAACGAACTGTTAAAGGCCCCGCATCCGCGGAGCCTTTTTTGATTTTCAAGCAATTTTCATCATCAGATGAGCATGTCAATTTCGCCGTTTTTCAGGCGGCGCTTCTGATCTTCGCACCAGGACTTGTAATACTCCTCAAAGCCGTCAACGCCCCAACCAAACTCATCCTTGACCTTCTTGGTCACCACGACGTTTTTGCCAGAACATTCAACCTTGTACAGCGGGTCATTGGAATCTTCGGCCTCTTCCTTTTGATCATAGCATTCTTCGGCAGCATCTTCAGCGTCGGTAAACGTCATCTTTCGAACACCTACCGGCGTGCCACTTTCAAACGAAGTAGTCTCCTCAAAACCAAGGCCCTTATAGGACTGGAGGATTGTAACGGTTTTGCCGGAACGGGATACTTCGCACTTATAGCCGCCAATATCGACAATCGTGGATGAGGGATCGGTGGACGAGCCCGGATCTTTTGAAGTCGAATAGCTCTTCGCCCAGGCTTCGAAATCTTCGCAATTTTCCCTGAAATCGGCTTCATAGTCGCGCAATTTGCCTTCGTCCACTTCTTCAACAAAAATCTTGTTACCCGAGCAGGTTACCTTCATGGAACCGTCCAACCAATGGCTTGCCTCCTCTTTATTTTTTCGGCACTCGTCAGCGGCAGTCGCGTTGTCGGCATACCAGTATTCCGACGTGATGTTAGAATAACGCGAACCGTTATTGACGGCGGTCGAGGTATAGGACCCCACGCCGGGCAGAATCTGCACTGTGGTTACGGAATTAGCAGTCGTAGTAACCGTGCAAGACGGCTCGCCCGCATCGACGACTTGATTGTTTGGATTTTGGTCACCGCCACCAATCGGATCGTCAACAACCTGTTTTCCTGTATCCGGCGTAGACGGGGTATTGCTAGATGTCGGGCTGCTGCTATCATCGCAAGCGGTCATGACCAACATGAATGCCGATGCAAAAATAAGCTTTTTCATAAAATTTTCTCCTTTTTCATAAAATGCACTAAAAGCCTTCATACATGTCATCAAGTTCACCGTTATTATAAGCTTTTCGAGTAGTTTCGCAATAACTATCGGCATAGCCATCCATATAAACAAATTCATCGTCACCATCACCAATCATTGTTATCGAAACGGTCTTGTCTGAACAAGATATCTGATAGGATCCCTCTGGATAACCCGCTGCCGTTCGCTTCAAGGATTCGCATTCATAATTAGCCCGTTCTTTATTCGGATATACATTCTTCATATTTGTCACAGAAGAAACTTCAGATCCCGCCCCTAGCAAAGACGAACTTGTTTCGAAAGTAAAGCCCTTGTATGAAAACAACATTGTAACGGAATTGACAGTACGGCTAACATCGCATGAGAACTCGGCATTTGAGCCATTGTTTGTATTCGTAGTAGAATTATTTTGTCCTGACGACGAACCATACCGGGCATCGAACTGGCGGCACAAATCTCTAAAGTCGCTTTCGTGGGCACTCAACGAACCTTCATCTATTTCGCTTACATAGATTTTATTGCCAGAACAGGACACTTGATACGAACCATCTCTCCATGATGCGGCTTCTTTCTTCTGGTCATTGCATTCCTTATTCGCATCGGAAGAACTTGCATACCAATATTCCGAAGAAATCGTCTTATATCTACTTCCAGCATCAGTGACTGTCGAAGTATAGGTAGCCTCACCATCTAAGGCCATGCTGACAGTCACAGATTTAGCAGTAGTAGTCACGTTGCAGTACGTCTGTCCCGACTTCTTGTTCGAATTGTCATCCGAAGATTCAGCACTGCTGCTATTGTCACAGGCGACGAGGCCGAACGAAGCGGCAAGCAAAGTTGTCAAGAACAAATGCTTAAAATTCATAGTATCTCCTTAAAAAAATTCAATCACATCCATTTTTGATAATTACGGCAATATGCCTTATATTCTATTTCATAATCATCCAAATCTTTTGTAGGATGAATTGCGTGAACCACAATGCGATTATCCGTACGAACCAAGTTTAGAATTCGAAATTCAACATCTTCGGCATACGATGTCACAATGTCATATTGAAAATCGGCTTCTTCCGAATTTATATACAAGCATTCATCGAAAAATTCGGCCCCCAATCCTTTTGGAAAAAAATAAAAGATACAGGATTCTCGACCGGCCAGGCTCGATTGTACGAGCACCAGGCTATCATTTCTCAATACGTTGCATCTTGTTACATCAAGCCAATTAGAAAGATCATCCGAATGTTGCGAATAAGACCATTGCAAAGCACTGGAGTTTTGCGGCCCTTCATTTTGGGATTGCACGGCACTGCCACCTGTAGAATCGGCTGAATCAGAACAGGCGACCATGGCAAACAAGAATGCAAATGCGAGAATAAAATTTTTCATATAAATACGTTCTTTGCTATTCTAGTTCGCCACGTTCGGCAGCCTTACGCATTTTCGCACACCGTTCTTGTCGGTATGCTTGATATTCATTCGGTTCCAAATCATCGCGTTCAACAAAATAACTTACAACAGTATTACCGTCGCAATCTACACGTTCAGATTGGTTCTGATTGGAAGAAGCTTCTTCCTTTTCTTCGGCACACATTCTTTGAGCAACGGAAGCATCCGGATATGTGACTTTTTCGGTAATGTCCGCTTTTTTGCGACCATCATCGTCCAAAGACACTTCGATGGTCACTTCGTGAACTATACCTTTATATGATTCAGTCACATGAACACTATTGCCGGAGCGACGGACATCGCACTGGAATCCGCTTTTAGCGCCTTCACTTGAAGGATTACTACCAGTATCGGAATCACAAGCAGTCAAGGCAACCAAACTAAACGGGACTGCAAGTGCAACTACAGAAAACAAAAATTTCAGATTCACGGTCTCTCCTTTTCAAACTCCTAAACGGTCCTGCAAAAAACAAAACATGTTCAAGCAAAACCTTTAAAACAATATAAATATTTTAACACACAAAAAAAAACACTGGTAAAAAAAGAAACAGCCTTGTTTGCCAAGTTTCCTGATATTCCTTTTCATATAGGCTTGCCTCAAATTCTATATTTGGGGGTATGCCTACTAAAAAGCCAAAAGTATTTGTCGTGCATCTCGGATGCGCCAAGAACCAGGTCGATGCAGAAAATCTCGTCGGCGAAATGCTCCATGCAGGTTTTGTCACTTGCGATTCCGCAGCCAAAGCAGATTACATCCTCGTGAATACTTGCGGATTTATCGAAGCCGCCAAGGAAGAATCCATCAACGCGATTCTCTCACAGGCGAAGGCGAAAAAGGCAAAGCAGAAGCTGATCGTGGCCGGTTGTCTCAGTGGTCGCTATGGCGAAGAACTGATGAAGGAACTGCCCGAAGTGGACTACTGGGTTGGCACCTACAAGCCTGGCGAACTTTTAAAAAAGATGGGCATTGTCGCTCCGCAGGGTTGCGAAGCCGAGAACCTCGCCCGCATGAACTTGGGCGGATTCCCGCACCATGCTTATCTGAAAATTGCAGAAGGCTGTAACCGCCGTTGCGCCTATTGTGCCATCCCCCTGATTCGCGGCAAGCAGGATTCGCGTTCAATCGAAGATATCGTTGCCGAAGCAAAGAACCTCGAAGCGCAGGGCGTCAAGGAAATTACTTTAATTGCACAGGACACGACTTACTTTGGACGTGAAAAGGGCAAGAAAGGCGGCACACTTGCACAGCTCTTGCGAGCCATTCTGGACAACACGAACATCCCGTGGATCCGTATGCTTTATTGGTACCCGATGTTTGTGGACGATGAACTTTTGGACTTGATGGCTAACGAACCGCGCCTCGTGAAGTACGTGGACATGCCGATCCAGCATGCAAGCGATAAAATGCTCAAGTACATGAAGCGCAACTACCGCAAGGCTGAACTCGTCGATCTTCTGCACAAAATCCGCGAACGCATTCCGGGCGTGACGCTACGCAGCACAGTACTCGTGGGATTCCCCGGCGAAACACACGAAGACTTCGAAGAATTGATGGAGCTTTTGCAAGACGTGCAATTCGACCACTTGGGCGGATTCGTCTTCAGTCCCGAAGAAGGCACTCCCGTAATGGAAATGGACCTGCCTGCCGTTGACGAAAGCGATGCCCGCGCAAGGCTTGAAGCGGTCACGGACTTCCAAGAAGAACTCGCCGCCGAATACGCCGAGAACATGATTGGCAAGACGGTCAAGATTATCATCGACCAGGTCGCCGAAGAAAGCGAATACCACTTCTATGGCCGCACCGAAGGCAACTCGATGGAAAATGACGATATCGTGAAGGTCATCGAAGGCGATGGCGACGTGGGAGAATTCCACAACGCGCTCGTCGTAGACGCCGAACCGCACGAGTTGATAGTGAAGATTGTGGATTAACGAGTTAGTGGTTAGTGGTTAGTGGTTGGTGGTTAGGATTTATGAATTAAGAATTAAAAATTAAAAGTTAAAATTTCTTTTTTAATTTTTAATCTTTAATCTTTCATTTTATTATCCTGTTTACTAGCCACTGTTTACTAACCACTAAATTCATTCCTGTTTACTAACCACTGCTTACTAACCACTTTTTTCTTCTTTATCTTATTTACTATATTATACCCGCCTTAACGGCTCACGCCCGTGTATCACAATGGATAGTGTCCTTCCCTCCGAAGGAAGGTATTCCGGTTCGATTCCGGACATGGGTATTAAAACAAAAGGCCCGCCAAAGTTGAACTTGGCGGGCTAAACTTTTATGCTCTAAAATTAGCGGTTCCAGGCACTGGCACCTGCGGCAGCCTTGCTGCGTTCCTTTTCACGCTGACGGCGGCGCTTTTCGGTATCGTCCGGGAAGAATTCCGGCAAGGCATAACCGATGGTAATACCAAACACGAGACCTCTATCAGGAATTCCATCCTTGTCCATCACGCGAGAAGTATACTTATCGACGGCTTCGGTCTGAGAATCTCTCGTTTTCTTGAAGCTCGGATTGTCCGTAGACGGATCACCATCTTTAGGTTTCTTGCTGAGCTTTGGAGCATAGTACATACCCAAGGAGAACTGCAAATAATACCATTCGTTCGAGAGGTATGCAATCAAGACATCGAACTGGAAACCCTTGACCGAAATCAAACTACGGAGACCTTCCGCATCCGGTTCCTTATCATGGTCGAAATAAACCGTACCATAAGAGGCAGACAAGCCCAAGTGAATAGGAATCTTCGGGAAGAAGTAATAGTTAAGGCCAATCTTGTAACCCGTACCACCTTCGAGCTTCATGTAGTCAAATTCGCTATCCTTGACCTTCGGGAGCATACCGAAAGAAGCAAAAGCAGCAATATGCCAGCGGGTAATGTATTCGATACCGGCACCTAAGCCCATGCCCATGCCAGATTCACCCATGAACGGCATACGGGAACCGAGACCCACTTCAAAAATCAAGCGGTCTTTGAGCCAGTCACGACGACGTTCGGAGTTTGCATATTCATCCAAACGCTGTTCTTCTTCGAACTTCTTGCGAGAGAAAAAATCCGTTCTCTGGGCGGCAGTCATGCCAGCCGTGGACTGTTCGACACTTTCTTCTTCATCGTCATCATCGGCAGTTTTTGCAGCCGCAGAAGAACTCTCGGGAACAGACATAAAGCCATCATCGGCATTTGCGGCCGAAGCAGCGGGAGCATCCACCGTTTTTTCGGCAACCGGAGCCGCCTTTTTCTTCATAGACGCTTTACGCCCTTTCGAGGGAGCGGCCCATGCAACCAAACTAGCCAAGCACAACAGCAACAACAATTTTTTCAGCATTAAAAAAGCCTCGGATAAATAACCACGCTTGGAATATAACTTTTTATAGAAGTTTTTTTCGAAAACTTCATGTAAAAGTTCTTTTTTCGTTTGATTTTACAATTTTGTAAGTTTTTAAGACGCCTATTCGACCTTCGTCAGCTCTGCCTTGATGCTCCCAAGCTTGATTTCGCACTGCATGAGCACCGGAAGACGCTTTTCGTCGTCGGTAAACCAGATAAAAATGCGACCACTGGACTTGAAAATGCCATCGCCATCCAAAACCGGCTCGACTTTAACTGTATTGAACTCACCGAGATCCGTTTTGATTTTTTCTCGTTTATGGATAATCACCTTGAGTTCGTAGCGTTTTTCCCCACTCACAGCCGAAAAACGGGAAGTGGCCCCCTCTTTAAGAGGAAGAGTTCGCACAAGATAGAACGCAGACATAATGCTATGTTCGAGTCCATTGATCGATACAGACGTATCGGCCGAACGCTTTACATAATGATTGACAGGGTCCTTGAAAACGGTATCGGAAAGAAAAGCCTTCTTGCTATTGCGGTCAAAACGGATAAGCGACTTGTTGTGGAAAGTTCCTTCATGGAGGGATTTTCGGAAAACATCCGTCATGAGGCCCTTATTGCGAACGAGCGTGTAAACGGTATCGTGGACCGGGTAAAATTTATTGACAGTCTTATTGGCAGTCGCAAAAGTCAGGAATTCGGTCTTGCCATCTTTGCTCGGCTTGACCTCAAGTGTTGCATAGCCAGCCGTAATAAAGCCCCAACTGAGGGTGTAAGACAGTTTTTCGCCTTTCATCCACGGAGCGTTGATTTCGGGAAGCGTCTGCCATTTGGGGAGCGAAGCGGAGGAGGAAGCAACAGAACTAGAAGACCGCGATAAAGAATTTTGCGTTGGAACAAGTTGCGTCGCAAACTGAGACTGCGATTCGAGAGTCGCCGAGGACTGAGGATTGGCTAACGCATCTGCAACACGAGACGGCGCCGCGCTTTGGGACTGCACCGCATTTGAGGACTGCGCGGACGAGGAAGAAGAATAGCCTTTCCCATAACATTTTTTAGAACCATCTTTTGATTCTAAGCACCAAGAGTCATAAGACACTGTTGCACCTAGGCCTGGAGTACCAAATCCATCACAATTATGCCCCCTGTGCGAATCTGAGGATGACAAGCCAGACTGAGCAAAAACAACATGACCGGCAAACGGCACTACCAAGAGCAATAAAACTCCTAACAAGAAACTCTTTTTAAAACCACAAAACATAGGCCCCAAAACTCTTTTTAGCGAATAAATTTAAGACAAGGACAATATACAAAAGTAGGGATTCGTTAGACGAGAGACGAGAGACGAGAGACGAAAGATTTTTGATGAAAAGTAGGATATAAGAGATGGAGGGATGATAACAAAGCAAGGTGAAAGACAAGTAAAAAAACGCTGGCGGGTATGCCAGCGTTTGTATTACTAGTTAATAGTTAATAGTCTTAAATATGGCACCTTCGGTGCAACTTTTAGACCTTTTTCGCCATGAGGAATCTTTTTGCAAAAAGAACCGCGCCGTAGGCGCATGCTCAGAGGGCGCGGAATGCAACCGACCTCAAAGCGAAGCGACCTCGAAAAGCATGCCAAACGAGCGTCGCAAAAATATGCTTGCATATTTTTATGACCGAGTGCAGCTGCGGACGCTGAAAGCGTCAAAGCGCGAAGCGCGAACTCAAACAAGACGAGAGATTTGAGACTAGAGACGAGAGAAGAAGCGATAACGGTAAGTGATTAGGAAGTAAACAATTCACAGCCTACTTACTACCGTCTACTTCCTACTAACCCTCTATATCGCCCAATCCCTTACGGTAAGCGACGAGCTTTTCGCGAACACTTGCGTCAGAGAGGGCGACGATGTGGACGGCGAGGAAACCGGCATTTTTGCCGTTGCCGATGCCGACTGTTGCCACCGGGATTCCCGGGGGCATCTGCACGATAGAGTGCAGGGCATCGACGCCGTTGAGCGGGCCACCCGCGCAGGGCAGGCCAATAACCGGAAGAATCGTGTGCCCTGCGAGCACGCCCGGGAGGGCTGCAGCGAGGCCGGCAACACCGATGAGGACCTGAAGGCCTCGCCCGGCGGCTTCGCGAGCATACTTCGCGGTTGCATTCGGGGTGCGGTGTGCAGAGAGGATGTTGAATTCCCACACGATGCCGAACTGGTCGAGCACCGCGGTGATTTTGTCTACAGTTTCCTGGTCGGACTTGCTACCCGCAACGATACCGACCTTTGCATTCGGAACTTCATTAATCTGCATTTTCAAGTTTCCTTGTTAAAATCATATAGTAGAAAGTTTTCAGTAGGAAGACGTCCGTAACAAAATGGATTGCTTCGTCGTTACACTCCTCGCAATGACGCGCCGGATCCAGTCACAATTGTTCAAACGAAACATAATGGATCCCCTACGCTTCGCTCCGAGGATGACAACTCAGAGCGACACGTTTGCGGCACTGCCTACTTCCTACCTCTACTTCCTACTTCTTTGCGAGTCTTGCAAGGCCCTTCTTACCGATGTCCTTGCGGTAGAACTTGCCTTCGAACTGAACCTTTTCGCAGGCGGCGTAAGCGATGTTCAAGGCTTCCTGGAGCGTTGCACCATGGCCCACCACGCCAAACACGCGACCACCGTTAGTCACCAGCTTGCCGTCAGCCATCTTGGTACCGGCATGGAGCACCTGGGCGCCATTCTTTTCGGCCTCTTCGATACCCGTGACGACCTTGCCCTTTTCGTAAGAGCCCGGATAACCGGCGCTGGCAAGCACGACGATAGCGGAGCTGCCCTTCGGAGCCTTCGGGGCACCGAGCTTGGCGAGTTCACCCTTTTCAGCAGCGTCGAACAAGGCGAGCACGTCGCCGTCATAGAGCGGAAGCACAATCTGGCATTCGGGGTCGCCGAGGCGGCAGTTGTATTCCACCACCTTCGGGCCCTTCGCAGTCACCATGATACCTACGTAGAGAACGCCCGTATAAGGCTTGCCTTCGGCGGCCATGCCCTTGAGGGTCGGTTCGATAATCGTCTTCTTCACTTCGTCGAGGAGAGCGTCCGTCACGACCGGAGCCGGGCTGTAAGCGCCCATGCCACCCGTGTTCGGGCCCTTGTCGTCGTCAAAGACGCGCTTGTGGTCCTGGGCAGAAGAGAGAATCACGTAGTCCTTGCCGTCGCAAACC